>CACZSA010000286.1 GCA_902783705.1 uncultured Ruminococcus sp. | reverse complement strand
GGTTCCGGCGGGTCCGGCGGGGTCTCCGGCACACCTGTCGGCGGCTTCGGATTGACTTCCACGTCGTATTCCCACTCGGTGTCCGCGTCGATCGTCTTGTCCGGGCTCACCGTCGGGACCGAGACGAACGCGGGCGTGCCGAATTCATAGCGATAGCCGTCCACCGTCGCGGGGGCGATGTAGACGAGATACAGGCCCGCGGGAAGATCTTCAAACGTGACCTGACCGTCCGTGTTCGTATAGTATCTCGCTTCGGGATAAACCCGGCGGATCACCGTACCGTCCTCGATCGGCTCGCCGTTGACCGAGCGGATGTAGTTCACGATCTGCACGGCGAAGGCGTCCCAGCCTTCACTGCTGTCCCAGTCGAACTGCATCTCCGCGCCGCTGTAAGCCGCGAATCCGGCGAAGTCGTCCGTCGGGGTATAAGTGAAGCTCGCAGGGGTGCCGGCAATATCGGCGATCCGGTAGGCATAGACCGCGACGTCCTGGAGGGGCGTCAGGGTTTCCGATGCCACCGCCGACTCACCGCGGTACGCGCGGACGGTCACCGTCATCGTCCCCCTCGAATCCGCTCCGATGGGCTCCGCCGCGGTCGCAAACAGCGTGATCAGGGTCATGAGGACCGCGATCCCCGCCGCTATCCATATCTTTCTCATATACCACCTCAGGACGGGAGTTATCACGCTCATCATACCACAAAATCATGGCGAAACTGTGTCCGCACAGAAAAAAACCGTTAAAAGAGATCCCCCGGCGAAGGATCCCGGTCTGAGCGTCCGATCCCCGCCGAAAAAGAGTGATAGGCCCGCATTTGTTCACAGCTTCGCAATAAAATTATGGTATGATGAAAAAGACAGCAATGCCTGTGCATTCGGATTTCAGCGTTACAAGGGAGGTATTCCTGTGAGCAGACATATCTTTACCATTCATCATCCGGCGGAGGCGACGCCGAACGAAGCCCTGCCCGACGGCCTGATCGCGGGCAACGGCGACGTCACAATCACGCTCGGCGGCACTGCGGACAGAGTCCGGCTGTACGTCGGCAAGGCCGATTTCTGGAAGGCCGACGGACGGGTCTACGTGGAGGAAAGGGGCGGGATCGCGCCGCTCGGACTTGTGGAGATCCTGCTTCCCCATCTGGCCTACGCGGAGTATTGTGCCGAAGAAGATCTCGACGAGGCGGCGATCTCGCTTCATCTGAAAGCCGGGCCTTTCTCCGCCGATCTGCGCGCGACGGTCTGCGCTGAGGAGAACACGATCCTCCTCTCGCTCGACCGGACATATCCCGCCGTCTCCGCTTCCCTCTCCCTCCTTCCGCTCGAGGGCTCCGAAGCCGTCACCGAGGGCGGGTGTGACGGCTCCGTCGTCTACCGGACGCGCAGCTTCGACACCCCCGCGTGCCGTTTCCCGACGCACGGGATCTGCGCCGCGAAGAGGATCTCCCGGACTGTGGAGAACGGCCGCGAGCGGATCCTCTGGGCGGTCTCTGTCGGCACGAACCACGACTCGGCGGCATGGAAAAGCCAGACGATCGAGCGTGTGTCCGCGCTGGATCCGGAGGCCTGCGAACACCTCCTCGCCGCGCACGGCGCGTGGTGGACGGATTTCTGGTCGAAGAGCGGCGTCTCCCTGCCGGGGCATGAGAAGCTGGAGCTCTTCTGGTATGCCGGGATCTATGCCGTGGCCTGCTGCGCGCGGAACAAGAAGTTCCCGCCCGGGCTCTGGGGCGCGTACTCCACGGCGGACGGGATGGGCTGGTTCGGCGACTACCATCTCAACTACAACTACGAAGCCCCGTTCTACGCCCTCGCCGCGTCGAACCATCCGGAGCTTCTCGAATGCTATATGTCTCCGCTGAACGATTTCCTTCCCATCGCCCGGCGGTATGCGCAGGAGTTCCTCGGCGTCCGCGGCGCGTATTATCCGGTGGGGATCGGACCGCTCGGCATGGAGACCGACGTCCGCCCCGACACGAAGGAGCACGGACACCTCTTCCTCGGACAGAAGAGCAACGGCGCGTATGCCGCGGTGGTTCCGGCGATGCACTGGTACGCAACGCGGGACAAGGATTTCGCGCGGCGGGAGTACTACGATTATCTCCTCGCGCTGACGGAATTCTGGGAGGATTATCTCGTCTTCGAGGACGGCGCGTATCAGATCTACAACGACTCCCTGAACGAGGTCGGCTGGTATTCCGGCCCGAACTACATGCCAAACGGACAGGACGACAAGAACCCGATCCTCTCCCGCGGGCTGGTCCGGATGCTCTTCACACTCATGATCGACCTCTCCGAAGAGCTCGGTCTCAACGCCGACCGGATCCCGAAGTGGCAGTACATCCTCGACCACCTGCCGATGGCGGACACCCTCGAATACGAGGGACAGACCGTTCTGCGCGGCGTCGAGGGGCATGACGAGCTGCGCGAGCTGACGATCGAATACATCTACCCGATCGGCCAGGTGGGACGGACCACCACGCCGGAGCTGTACCGGGCGGCGCAGAACACCCACCGGCGTCTTGCGATCTGGGACAGCCACAACCGCTTCTGCGCTTACTACCCCATGGCGGCAAGGCTCGGGTACGCGCCGGAGGAGATCTTCGGGCACGTGGATGAGGTCATCGAAAAGCGCGCGCTCCCGAACGGAATGTTCCGCTACGGCGGCGGGGGACTGGAGAACAGCGCGGCGATCCCCGGTCTGGTCAACGAAATGCTGCTGCAGAGCCACGAGGGGATCCTCCGCCTCTTCCCCTGCTGGGACGGCACGGACGTCTCCTTCCACGGCCTGCGGGCAAACGGCGCCTTCCTCGTCGACGGCTCGATGGAAGACGGGGAGATCCATGCTCAGATCCGGAGCGAGCGGGGCCGGACGCTCGTGCTTGAGAAGCCGGGGGAGGGATACCGCGTCGTGAAGGGCGGCCTGTCGATCCCGCTGACCGACGAGGTCACCGAAATCCCGACCGAGGCCGGTGACGTCCTCACCGTCTGCCGCGCCGAGGCATGAGCGGCCCGGAGAGTCCCCGATCACAGCGAACCGATCAAAACAGCGAAAACCCGCCGGATCAGCGCGATTCGGCGGGTTTCCTTTTTTCAAAAAAAGCATGTTATAGGCGCCTGCGTACCTGCAGCGGAGAGAATGGGAGGAGGGCATGAGGAGGGGATACGCGGCGCCTTTTCTTCAGTTGGTGACTCTGGCCCGCCGGAGCAGCGCCGCGCCTCCGCTCTTTTCGAAAAACCGGAGTTGGAACCGGTGAACTCGAAGAGGACTGTCACGGGAATCGCTCCCACGGTCAGATACAGGGATAAAGCATAGGCGTGCGTCGGAGTTTCTTTGAGTTTTTTCCCGAAACCTCTTGCAGGACGGGGGCAGTTTCATTATAATAGGATACGGAAGCCGTACGGCATAACGTCCGAAATCTGCCCGCACAGACGAGGCGGAACTACGATACAAGAAACTCTTCATCCAGGGAACAGGAGGACAGAATCATGAGCTTCATCGTCAAAGGAAAAGAATTCTCCGCCGCCCGCGTCGTGTGCGGGGAAAGCGCACCCGAGATCTACGCGGCATCCGAGCTGCGGAAATATCTCGACAAGCTCGGCATCCCCGAGGGAGACGGCGCGGAGATCGCCATCGGGATCGACAGCGCGGTCGGACGCGACGGGTATGCCATCCACGCGGAGGACGACGGAAGAATCACCGTCACGGGCGGGAACGGACGCGGCGCGATCTACGGCGTCTATGCCCTGCTCGAACGGTGCGGCGGAGCCCGGTTCTACATGCCCGGCGTCGAGCGCCTCGGGGAGGGGTTCGAGATCGGGGACGATTTCGCCCACACGCCGATCTTCGAGATGCGGCAGTCCGACTGGAAATGCGGCAACGGGAACCCCGACTGGTGCGTGAAGAACGGCATCAACCAGCGCGAGCTTCCGCGGGAAATGGGCGGTCACATCAAGTACGGCGGCTTCGTCCACACCATGGGCGGCCTCGTCGGGACGCCATGGGACCAGCAGCCCTGCTTCAGCGATCCCGAGGTCCTCAAAAAGGCGATCGCCGGGGTCCGCGCCATCCTTGAAAAGGACCCGGACGTGAAGATCGTCTCGGTCTCCCAGAACGACAACCAGAACTACTGCACCTGCGACAAGTGCCGCGCCGTCGACGAGGAGGAAGGAAGCCATGCGGGCACCCTTCTCCGCTTCGTGAACGCCGTCGCCGCCGACATCGCAAAGGATTATCCCGACGTCGTGATCGACACGCTCGCGTATCAGCACACCCGCCGCGCGCCGAAGATCACGAAGCCCCTGCCAAACGTCTGCATCCGGCTCTGCTCCATCGAATGCTGCTTCAGCCACCCGCTCGACGATCCGTCCTGCCCGGTGAACGCGGCGTTCGTGCGCGACATTATCGAATGGAACAAGATCTGCGACCGGATCTATATCTGGGACTATGTGACCTGCTTCCCGCACTACATCCCGACCTTCCCGAACTTCGGCGTTCTGCGCAGGAACATGCGCTTCTTCGCGGAGCACGGCGTCAAGGGCATGTACCCCGAGGGCAACTATCAGTCCGCGCAGTCCGGGGAATTCGGCGAGCTGCGTTGCTATCTGCTCGCCAAGCTGATGATGGATCCCATGATGAGCGAGACGGACTATCTCGCCAAGACGGACGACTTCCTCGAAGGGTACTACGGCGCGGGCTGGCGGTATATCCGCGCCTACATCGACTGGACCACGTCAGAGGCGGCGGGCGCGCACATGAACATCTGGAATCCGCCCTTCTCCGCGATCCCGCGCGAAAAGTACGCCGCGATGGAGGAGACCTTCGACCTCTGGTGGGACAAGGCCGAGGAGATGGCGGGAGACCGTCTCGAAGCGGTCCGCCGTTCCAGACTCCAGTGGCGGTTTATCAAGCTGATGCTCCATCCGGACGCGGAGGTCGGACGTGCGTTCTTCGAGGAGATCAAGGAGCAGAAGATCCGTTGGAGAGAGGGGCAGGAAATGCCCGAGCACCCGGACTTCGCGGCCTCCCCCGAGACATGGCACTGAGAGGACCGTTCTGACCGAGCATCTTGGAGGTTTAATCATGAAAGCAAAAAGAACCACCCGCGCGGCCTCGCTCTTCCTTGCCGTCCTGCTTTCGGCGCTCTCTCTGTCCGGCTGCGGGGAGACGAAGGAGAACAGCGCCGACCCTGCAGAGGCTGTCTCCCAGAACGCGGAGGCCGCAGCTGCCGATCCCGGCGCGGATACGGAACCGGAAGAGACGGAATTGCACGACGACGTGCCGGACACGCTGAAATACGACGGTACGACGATCCGGATCTTCGTATCGAACGGTTCCGGACAGAATGAAGAACTGTACGCAGGCCAGGGCGAGCTGACCGGAGATGTTGAGAACGATGCGATCATGCAGCGCAATATGACCGCCGAGGACCGACTCGACATCAAGCTTGAATACATCGGCGACCCGACAGGCGCATGGGACACCATCGGCGGGATCCTGACGCGCTTTATCATGGCGGGCGACACCACCTATGATATGTATCTCGGAAACGAATACGGACACGTCAACCTCATCACCCTCGGCGGACTGCAGAACATCAACGACCTCGACTATATCGACTTTGACAAGCCGTGGTGGAATGTCAAGTATATGGACGAGATGATGATCGGGAACGACGCGCGGTATTTCCTCGCCGGCGACTACATCATCGAGACCATCCGCATGGCGCACACCCTCTTCTTCAATAAGAATTTCTATGAGGATGCGTTCGGAAATCCGGATGAGATGTACGACTGGGTACTCGACGGGACATGGACGATCGACAGGCTGGCCTCGGTCTGTGAAGCATCGTACGTTGACCTCAACAACAACGGGATTTCCGATCCCGACGACCGCCTCGGGTACATCACTTACCTTGCCGCGGCGTCCGTCGACCCGTTCGCCTATCTCGGGGACGTTCCCTATTCCGTTCACGATGAGAACGGCTATATCGTGCTGAACCTGATGAGCGATCAGGCAGTGACGCTCGGTGAAAAAGTCGTTTCCTTCTTCCATCAGCCGGGGAGCGTGTTCCAGATGAGCACGAACGTCTCCGGAACGGTCTTCAAGGAGGGGCGCTCGCTCTTTCTCGGCCTTCAGTCCCTCGGCACGGCGAAGTGGTATCGCGACATGGAGGACGATTACGGTTTCCTGCCCTATCCGAAGCTTGACGAGAACCAGCACGCCTACCATTCTCTTGTGGCGGACAACGCTCTGATCGGCTCGATCCCCTCCGCGTCGCAGAACCTTGACAAGATCGGCGCGGTTCTCGAGGTCCTTTCCTCTGAGACGTACAAGACCGTCATGCCCGCGTGGTACGAGACTTCCCTTAAAATCAAGTACTCCCGCGACAACATCGCCGCGCAGATCATCGACCTGATCCACGATTCCACGACGACGAACTTCATCTACGCCTACTCAAATCCCCTGAGCGGAACGGGCCAGATCATGCGCGAGATGGTCGCGAACAACAACACCGATTATGCCTCCGCCGTGGCGAGAAAGGAAAAAGTCTCAAAGAAATCCCTCGATAAGGTGATCGCCGCCTACGAGAAGAATTTCGCTCCATAATCAATTCCTCAACGATGAGGCATTGACAGCGTCAGCCGCCCGGAGATCCTCTGAGCGGCTGATTTTCGCATCCGCATTCTGAGAAAGGAACCATGAAATCATGACGGACACAAGCGATATCCGCTATCTCACCGATCATTACGACGAGAAGATCGACGCGATCAACGCCCTCGGCGCACCGCTCAATTTCGTCTTCATCACCGATATGCACAACGGCCTCGGGCGGGCGAGGATCCCTGGCGGCGGGGATCGGGAGTACGGCCTCGCCGCGGATCACATCCGCTCGATCCAGTACATCCTCGACCGCTGCCCCGGCATCTCCTGCGTCGTGAACGGCGGCGATATCGGCAACGACTACTGGCCCGACGCCGCGGGGATCCGCTCGACCTACCGCGAGACGATGGACGCCCTCTACGCGCTCTCCGTCCCGGTCCACTGCTGCATCGGCAATCACGACGACGCCACGGCCATGGCGGAGCAGGAGAAGAACAACGCCATCGCGATCCTGCCGGAGGAGATGCATGCGATCTGCATGAAGTACAACCCGACCCCGGAGAACTACTACTACGCCGATCTGCAGGGCACGGGCTACCGCTTCCTCTTCCTCAACAGCTGCGACCGCCCCTACCGGATCGGGGAGAACGGACGGTTCATTCAGGACTATCCCCTCGAAATCTCGAACAGGCAGGCGGAATGGATCGAAAAAGAGGCCCTCGCAACGGAGCAGAAGATCCTCGTGTTCAGCCATGCCCCGATCAGCAACGTCGGCATCTTCGGCTCGATCGGCAAGGGAGGCGGCTATGTCCGTTCGCACGACGACACGCTCAACTCCTCCCGCGTCTACACCGCCCTCAGGGAATGCCGAAACGTCCGGGGACAGATCTGCGGGCACGTCCACTACGACAACCTGCTCTACCGCGACCGGATGGTGATCGTCTCCTCCCTCTGCTCCTTCCCGCAGGAATGGGCGCCGAGCTCACCGAAACGCGTGCACGGAACGATCACCGAGACCGCGTTCGACGTCTTCTCGATCAAGGACGATCTCATGGTCATCACCCGCTTCGGAGCGGGATGCGACCGCGCGGCTACGTTCCTGAGATAACGAAAGGAGAAGAGGAATGTATCTGACCAACCTGTACCCCGCGCCCAAGCGGTTTACGGAAGATGAGGCCGGGCGGTTCGTATTCGGCGCGCATGTGACGGCCCGGATGAGCTGCCTGACGCGAGAGACGGCAGAGCGGGCGGGGATCCTCTGGAACCGCTTCTCCTGCACGGCCTCCTCGCTCGACTTTGTTCCCGCGGAGGGCGGCTTCCGGCTCGAGATCGGAGACGGCGCGGACTGCGCGCTTGAGGACGGCGACCGGTATGCCCTGAAAGCTGCGCCGACGGGCGTCACCGTGATCGGCGCGGACGCGGGCGGCCTTCTCGACGGGATCAAGACCCTCGTGCAGCTGATCTGCCCGGACGTGCTCGACGAAGGCCGGGAATCGCTGTACATCTCCGCCTCCGAGATCCACGACGCCCCGGCGATCTCCTTTCGGGCGGTGCACTTCTGCGTCTTCCCGGATTCGAGCCTGTACAACCTTGAAAAGGCCGTCCATCTCGCGGGATTCCTCAAAATGACCCATGTGATCCTCGAATTCTGGGGGACCTTCCCCTACGAATGCCTCCCGGCGCTCGCCTGGCGGGAGAAGTCCTTCCGGAAGGAAGAGCTGCATCAGCTCGTGGATCTGGCGCAGGGCTACGGCATGGAGGTCATTCCCATGTCGAATCACTTCGGTCACGCCACCCAGTCACGGGCCTGCTACGGACGGCACGTCGTGCTCAACCGCAATCCGCGCCTCGCCCGCCTGTTCGAGCCGGACGGCTGGACGTGGTGCCTCTCGAATCCCGAAACTTACCGGCTCCTCTCCGAGATCCGTGCGGAACTGACGGAATTCTGCGGCGCGGGCAGTTACTTCCACCTCGGATTCGACGAGGCCTACTCCTTCGCCACCTGCGACCGCTGCCGGAAGCGCGTCCCGCATGAGCTCCTCGCGGAGTACCTCAACCGCCTGACCGAAGACGTTTGCGCATCGGGCCGCCGTCCGATCGTCTGGCACGATCAGTTTCTGCGTCGCGGGGACTTCGGCGAGGGTCCCGTCGTCACGACGGGCGACAACAAAAACACCGCCGCCGCCCTCGATCACCTCGACCGCCGGATCATCCTCGCGGACTGGCAGTACTCCTACGGAGGAGGCTTCAATCCGACGACAAAATACTTCATGGACCGCGGCTTCGACACCGTCGTCTGCCCGTGGGACGGACACGAGAACATCCGTTCCCTCGCCGCAGACGCAAAGAAGCTCGGCGCGTACGGGATCCTCCTCACGACGTGGGACCATCTGCCGAACTGGCTCCGCGACGCGTCCTTCGCCGCCGGATGCGTCTGGGGCGAGGGCGAGGCTTCCCCGCCGCATCCCATAACGGAGAGCGCGTACCTGCTCCGCACGCTGTACGATACGGAAGGGCGGTACGAGTCCTCCGGCTGGAACCTGAACGAAGTGCTTCAATGACGCTTTTCCGAACATAACATAATCGGAAAAACAAAAACGGACAGCCGAAGTCCTCCGGAGAAATCCTCCGGTGCTTCCGCTGTCCGTTTATTCTATGATGCTTTATTCCCACGCGCCGCTGTATCCGATCGTCACGGCGGCGTTTTCCGCTCCGGCCTTCATGCATTCCGCGAGGGGACGCTTCCGGAGCCACGACACGAGAAAGCCCGCGATATAGCTGTCCCCGGCACCCATCGTATCGACGACCTCGCACGGGACGATGCCCTGCGTGAAAAAGTCCTTCCCGTCGAAGAGCATGCTGCCCCGGCCACCCCGCGTCGCAATGACGAGCTCCGTTCCCGCGGCATGGAGCCGGCGCAGTTTTTCGCGGATCTCTTCTTCCCCGCTCCGGTCGTCCGAGAGGAAGAACACCGTCGTGTGCGC
>CACZSA010000285.1 GCA_902783705.1 uncultured Ruminococcus sp. | reverse complement strand
GGAGTACTTCATGTTGAATTCGCCCTTCGGTCTGCCGAGGTGGGAGCAGAGGATGACCTTCGCGCCGTGCTCGCGGAGATAGTTGATCGTCGGGAGCGCGCCGGTGATGCGGTTTTCGTCGGTGATGACGCCGTCCTTGAGCGGGACGTTGAAGTCGCAGCGGACAAGTACCTTTTTGCCGGCGACGTCGATGTCTTCTACGGATTTCTTGTTGTAAGTCATGGGTTACCTCTTCTTTATAAATAAATAGATTGCCGGAGAATACTATACCATATTTTCCCGATTTAATCAACAGGTTTTCGAAAAAAACGGCGGGAAAAGTGTAAATTCTCTGTGAGAACATTTCCCGCGGCGGCACAATTCCCCTTTTTCCAAATTCTTCTTGCATGAAGGGACAGTTTGTGCTAAAATATACTCGGAATATTATATTTTCAGCCGATATGGAAACGATAATACGGACGGCGGCAGGAAAATGCGCCGCGGAGGTGAACATGGAAGAAAAAGAACGCGCGAAGAGAATACTCATCGTCGAGGACGAGCGCAATATCGCGACGGTCCTCGCCTACAACATACGGAAAGAGGGCTACGAATGCGACGTGGCCTACGACGGGGAAAAGGGGCTCGAGATGGCCCTCACGGACAGCTACGACCTGCTCCTGCTCGACATCATGCTCCCGAAGATGACGGGCTTTGAGATCTGCGATCAGGTCCGGATGCGGAGCCAGGTACCGATCATCTTCGTCACGGCCCGCGAGGAGGAAAAGGACCGCATCCTCGGCCTCGAGACCGGGGCGGACGACTATGTCACGAAGCCCTTCTCCTTCAAGGAACTCATGGCCCGGGTCCGCGCGAACATCCGCCGCTCCTCGGGCGAGGTGATCCGGCGGCAGGAGCCCGAGAAGACCCTCGAGCCCATCCGTGTCGGCGATCTCGTCATCGACCGCGAGCACTACTCCGTCACGAAGGACGGGGAGGTGATCGAGCTGTCGAAGAAGGACTACGACCTCATCGCCTTCCTCGCCGAGCACGTCGGGGTGGCCTTCACCCGCGAGGAGCTGCTCGAGAAGATCTGGGGCTACGACGACTACTACGGCGACATCCGCATCGTGGACGTCACCATCACGCGCATCCGCAAAAAGATCGAGCGGGATTCGTCCCACCCCGAATACCTCATGACGAAGCGGGGCGTCGGATACTTCCTCTGCAACCGCTGATATGCTCAAAAGCCTGTACTTCAAGATCGTCCTCATCCTGCTCATCTTCATCATCGCCGTCATGGCCGCGGTCGGCGCGATCCTCATGAATGGCGTGGCGTCGTTCTACATGGACGACTTCACCGATCAGATGGCGGAGTGCTTCGACGAGGACGGCTTCATCATGCGGGACCTTCTCGCGGCGTCGGACGAGCCGAACTACGCCTACGAGATGAAAAACATCCTCTCGAATTACCGGAGCGTTCTCGGGATCGACGAGTACCGCAACTATTACGTCCTCAATCTGGACGGCGAAATGCTCCACGGCTCCGACACCGACCTCGGCGCGGAGCTCGAAATCACCCCGAACCTCCTCTCCGCGATCAGCGGCACCGAGACAAACATCCGCACGGGCGGCATGGATTACGCCGACTGGGCGGTGCGGATCCCGGTGGAGGACGGCGAGGACTGCATCGTCTACGTCAAGGACAGCCTCGACGAGATGAGAAGGCTCAACTCGATGCTCTTCTCGATCGTCCTGCAGGCCCTGCTCATCGGCGTGCTCATCGCGGTGCTCCTCTCGTTCTTCCTCGCGAAGTCCATCTCCTCCCCTCTGCAGAGCCTGACGAACGACACGCAGCGGGTGGCATCCGGGGAGTTCTCGCACGAGATCGAGGTCAATTCCGAGGACGAGATCGGCGTCCTCGCAGAGAATTTCAACTATATGAAGGAGCGCTTGCGCTCCACGCTCGACGAGGTGGACGGGGAGCGGAAGAAGCTCGACACCGTCCTCTCCTGCATGCGCGACGGCGTGCTTGCGTTCCTCGCGGACGGGACCGTCCTGCATTCGAACAACAGCGCGGAGGAGCTCTTCGGCGAGGCGCTCCGGGAAAATGCCGTTACGCTCGAATCCTGCTTTGAAAAGCTCGATCTGCCGCTCACGGAGACGGAGGACGGCGTGAAGCTCACGTCCGAGGACGCCGAGGTCACCCGCGACGGCTACATCTTCCGCGACCGCAGCGTCGACGGGCGTGTCTATGACGTTTCCTTCGCGAAGCTGCGCCCGATCTCCGACGGCGAAGCGGTCCTCGACGGCTATCTCTTCATCATCCACGACGTCACGAGCCGGTTTGAGCTCGACGAGAGCCGCCGGGAATTCGTCGCGAACGTCTCGCATGAGCTGCGGACGCCGCTCACTTCCATCAAGGGCGCGACGGAGACGGTCCGCATGGACGCTGATATGGACGAGGAGACGCGCGACTACTTCCTCGACATGGTCCTCTCCGAGAGCGACCGCATGACGCGCATCGTGTCCGACCTGCTCGTCCTCTCGCGGCTCGACAACAAGCGCACGAAGTGGAACATCGAGACCTTCGATCTCAAGCAGTCCGTGCGCCGCCTGTGCGAGGTGATGCGCCCCGACATCGAAGCGCACCGCCACCGCGTCACGTTCGGCGCGCCGAAGCAGGTGCCCGAGATCACGGCGGACCGCCAGCGCATCGAGCAGGTCATCATCAACATTCTCTCGAACGCCGTCAAGTACACCCCGGACGGCGGGCGGATCGACATCGAGCTGAAGGTCCAGCGGGCGAGGAGAAACCTCGTCCTGACCATCCGCGACAACGGCATCGGGATCCCGAAGGAGGACCTCGACCACCTGTTCGAGCGCTTCTACCGGGTCGAGAAATCCCGGACCCAGGACGCCGGCGGCACGGGTCTCGGACTCGCGATCGCGAAGGAGCTCGTCGAGGCCCACGGCGGCACGATCTCCATCGACAGCGTCCTCTCCGAGGGCACGACCGTCCGGATCGAGCTGCCCGTCGAATGCAGACTGAAAACGGAGTAAATCCACCAAAGCGGGAAGGAGGCGGAGCCCATGAATATCGGCAAGCGGACGCGGGAGAGGATCCTCTCGGCGCTCACGGGCACGCTGTTTGCCGCGCTCCTCGTCCTTCTGACCGCGCTTTTTCTCGCCTACCGCCAGAACTCCGCGGACACCGTCCCCTTCGATCTCGGCGAGATCACGGCGGACAAGACCGTGGACGCAACGGACATCTCCGACTGCTTCCTCCCCGCGTTCATCGGCGTGACGGTGAACGGCGAGCACTCCGCGCTCATCGGATCGGAGCGGACGATGGCGGAGCTCTACGCGATGCTCTCCCCCGCGCTCTCCGAGGCCTTTGACAGCGGCAACATCCGGGAGGGCGGGGCGGACGACTGGACACGGCTCCTCGCGTCCGATCACGCTGTCTATATCCGCTATCACACCGAGCTGCCCGCCGCCGTGGTCGCGCTCTTCGCCGATCTCGCGCGGGGCATCTCTGCGGGGGATTCGCGGCCCGGCGTCGATTTCTACCTCTCCGAAGCCGTCCTCATCCCGTATGTCAACGGCGAAAACGCGGCGGCCTCGGCGTTCCGGCAGTCCGACGGGACCGTCAAGGTCGTGACCGTTCCCATGCCGCGGGAGATCCTCTCCTCGCAGGACCTCGGGCAGTTCGTGCGCTCCTACGGGATGTACTTCACCTCGTTTGAGTTCCGCGAATCGCACGGAGTCCCCGCCGCGGTCTGCACGGATTCCGTCACGTCGCGCGGCATCTTCATGGCGAACAACACCGCCGGCATTCTGCGCGAGAACCGCGAGGAGGAGGGCCGGCTCATGGGCGTCTTCGGGCTCAACCCGGACAAGCTCCTCAGCGCGCACGAGGAGGACGGCGGCACGCTCAGCTATATCGGCACGCAGGGCGCGTTCTACGTCCGTTCGTCGTCGTTTGAGTACCGCTCCAGCTCCGAGGGCGGCATCGGCCTGTCCGATCTCGCCGGGTACGCCGGGGAATCGGGCATCGCCGGGTATATCCGTGCCTGCCTCATCCTCATGGGCGAGGTCAAGGCTGTCAACCGGCACTATGCGGGCGGCGATGCGCGGCTCCTGCTCGGCGGCGTGCAGGCGGAGGGCGGCACGGTCAGCCTGACCTTCCACTACGTTTTCGACAACATCCGCATCGCCGACATCCCGCCCGCGCTCACCGTCACCTTCGAGAACGGCGTCCTGCGCGAGGCGTCCCTCTACACGCTCACGGCGCAGGGAACGGGGCGGCGCGTCCGGACGTATTCCGAGGACTGGTTCCTCTCGTGGCTCGGCAGCCGGATCGGAGAGGCCGCGGACGCCGGGCGGGTCGAGCTCGTCTACCGCGCGGACTTCATCTCCGATCAGGTCCCGGCGGAATGGCGCGCGGAACAGTAACACGAAGTACAAGTTTGCTTAAATGATAAAAAGACCCGGGAAGGAGGGGAGGCACTTTGGAACAGCACCGCGTCATGGGCGTGCTCTCGGCGGTCCTCGCGGCGGCCTGCGTGATCCTCGCCGTCCTGCTTGTGCGGGTCACCCGCGCCCGGGACTATCTTCCCGAGTCGGAGATCGCGGATCTCGTCGCCGTGCTTGCGGAGAGCGGGATCGAGGTCGATCCGTCCCTCGTCACGACGAAGCGGCAGAGCGCGGCGGTCTACGTCTGCAACTCCGGGGATTATTCCGCGACGGTCGCCGGGCTTCTGACCGGAAGCGCGCCCGCCCGCACCTATGTCGTCCCGGACGGGGAGATCCTCATCACGGAGGACGGCGAGCGGATGGAATTCTACGGCGACTTCTCCTTCCGGTACAGTGCGGACGGCTCCTCGCCGGGGCAGATGCGCGCCTTCGGTCCGACCCTGTCCTCCCATGCGGTCAGCGACGAGCGGCGCGCGCGGATCGAGGAGACGGTCGCGGGCTTCCTCGCGCGGGGCAGCCGGACCTTCGAGGGGATCGGATCGATGGAGGTCGAGACGGTCGTCGAAAACGTCTGGGAGGACGGGCGGATGTGCTACGCGCTCTGCTCCCGCACGATCGACGGCGTGCAGGTCACGGGGAACCGCGTTCTCTGCGCCGTCGAGGGAGACCGGGTCGCCGAGGCATGGGGAAACTGGTGCTTCTTCACGCCCGCCGTGCCCTACACCGCACAACTCACGGATCTTTTCAATATACTGTTCAATATGAAGAAGGAGATCGGCACGGCGGAGGACGGCGTACGCGTGGAGTCGGTGTCGCTCTGCTATTCGCTCTACTTTTACGGCGAGGAGGAGGATTTCTGCCTGATCCCCTGCTGGCAGGTGGTGACGGACACGATGGGAAGTTTCATTTTCAATGCGCTGGATGGTGCGCTTTACACGAGAACGCGACGGAATATGTCACATTTTCTGTCTAAAACTTCCATGAGATTTAAATTTTATGAAAATCCTTCGAAGGGGCACTTCCATTCCTGCATCGAAACTGCTATAATATACAAGGTTATGGTATCATGCATCCCTATCCCCAAAAAGGTATTACCGCACGACAGAAAGGTCCGGTAAACAGGTTTATGGAAAAGATTGTTATCAACGGAGGACACCCTCTGTTTGGACAGGTGGAGATTTCCGGCTCCAAGAACGCCGCGCTCCCCATTATATATGCATCCGTTCTGGTCAAAGGCAAATGCGTCCTCGAAAACATCCCGGACGTCTCCGATATCCGCACCTCGTTCGAGATCCTGCGCGGCATCGGGGCGCGGATCCGGATGCTCTCGCGGGGCACGTGGGAGATCGACTGCACGGACGTCACCTGCGGAGAGAGCGATTATGAGCTCGTCCGCAGCATCCGCGGGTCCTACTACCTCCTCGGCTCCGAATTTGGGCGCTTCGGTCACGCGAAGGTCGGCCTCCCCGGGGGCTGCAACTTCGGCGTCCGTCCGATCGACCAGCACATCAAGGGCTTTGAG
>CACZSA010000284.1 GCA_902783705.1 uncultured Ruminococcus sp. | reverse complement strand
GTCCAGAGGCGGAGAAGGCGCTCCTTCTTCGCCTCTGGGGCCGGGTGATTGACAAGAGGGCCCGGCCTGAGGGTCCTCTTGTCCGCCGCCCGCGCAGGGCATCCCGAATCCCCCGAAGGGGATTCTTCCTCTTCTCCTTCATGAAGGAGACGGATATGTAATATCCGCAAGCGCCAGCGCGCAAGGAGTATAAGTGAATTTACACTTTGCCTGCGCGTTTGCCCGCGCGCTGACGTATGGCTTCGTAAAACATCACGGTTGTCGCGCACGCGACATTGAACGACGACGCCGTCGATGTCCCCGCCATCGGGATCGTCACCATCTCCGTGCAGAAGGGCCGCAGCCCGTCCGACAGCCCGTCCGTCTCGCACCCGATCATGAAGACCGTCGGCAGCGTGAGATCGCTCTCCCAGAGCGGTCCCCGCACATCCGCCGCGTGCGACGTCGTCCCGATCACGTTCAGCGCGCCGTATTCCGCCCGGAGCGCGTCGAAATACGCCGCCAGATCGTCGTGCCGCGGGATCCGCACCGCCGGGACGGCGAAGAACGAACCCATCGTCGCGCCG
Organism: uncultured Ruminococcus sp.; assembly: GCA_902783705.1. GTDB lineage: Bacteria > Bacillota > Clostridia > Oscillospirales > CAG-272 > UMGS1696. The sequence goes on along the minus strand of CACZSA010000284.1, from coordinate 2,687 downwards.
ACCACCTCGGGGTCATACAGATCCACGCCGTGGCCCGTGAGGATCAGCCCGTCCGCGCCGAGGGCGTCGAGGGTGCGCAGGATCGTGCCGAGATTGCCCTTGTTCGACGGGCGGTCGAAGAGGGCGACGAGCGGGGCGTCACCTCCGCGGGGCCGGATCAGCGAGGCGTCGTCCGGGCGCATCTTCACGACCGCCATGAGCTCGGAGGTGTCGTCCTTTTCGGAGAGCTCCGCCATGAGGGCGGGGGTGAGCTCGATGTTCTCCTCGGTCGGGATGGAGCGGAGCATGTCCTTCGCCCAGTCGGAGAGCGGGGTATTCGCGGGGTAGAGGAGGGAGGAGAAGGTCCAGCCGCCGCGTCGGGCCTCGTTGAGGTTGCGGACGCCTTCGACGAGGAATTCGCCGTAGTGATAGCGCTTATTGCGGTTGGATTTGAGGACCTCGAGTTTTTGCCAGGCGGCATCCTTGGAGCGGATGCGGCGCACAAACGAGGGTTTCATCTTTTCTTTATGTCCTTTTCTTTTTTATTTCTTCAATATCGTTCTGCCTTGGTCCTTCGGGGGAAACGCCTTTGCTTTGCTTGCTTCAATTCTGTGCAGCTTGGGTGTTCCGGGGACCAAAGGGCTTTCCGGTCGCCCTTTGGAAACCTTCGGGGAAAACCTTCGGGAAGTTGAGGTCGATTCTATCGGCGAAGGGTTTACACCCTCACAAAATGCATCACAACCGACGATCCGTCCACCCAGCCGCCGCGGCGGGCGCTTGTGAGGTTCACCCCGGCGTTCATGAGGGTCGAGCCCGAGGTGATCTGCCCCGTCTGCTCCTCGCGGTACTTCGCCGATGGGTCGAGGCCCTCGAGGCGCAGGAAGTACACCGGATGGATCGACGCGCGGATCACGACGAAAGTGACCAGCGCTTCCGATTTATCCTCCGCGACGCTCATCCACGCCGCGCACCGCCCCGCCCTGCCGTTCACCGTATCGGACGGATGGATCAGGCGGTAGAAATCCCCGCGGTGCACGAGCGCCCAGAAGCGGTGATAGTCCGCGACCTGACGCCGGATCAGGTCCTTTTCTTCGTCCGTGAGCGCCGTGAGGTCGAGCTCGTACCCGAACGCGCCGCCCATCGCGACGTGGCCCCGGGTCTCGAACGAGGTCTCCCGCCGCGTCTGATGGTTCGGGGAGGCCGAGACGTGACAGCTCATCGACGAGGGCGGGTAGACGACCGTCGTGCCGAGCTGGATGTCGATGCGCTCCATGGCGTCGGTGTCGTCCGAGGTCCAGTACTGCGGCGCATAGTACAGCATCGCCGGGTCATACCGCCCGCCGCCGGAGGAGCACCCCTCGAGGAGGAGATGCGGATAGGCCTCCGTGATCCTCTCGAGCAGGTCGTACAGCCCGAGGACGTAGCGGTGCATGATCTCGCCCTGCCGCTCCGGGGGGAGGGAGGCCGAGGCCGCTTCGGTGAGGTTGCGGTTGAAGTCCCATTTGACGTATTCGATGTTCGCCGAGGAGAGGACCGACGAGATCGCCTCGAAGAGATAGTCCCGCACGTCCGGGCGCGTCATGTCGAGGACGTACTGGCTCCGCGCGACGGACCGATCCCGCCCCGCCGTTCCGAGCGCCCAGTCCGGATGCGCTTCAAAGAGGCGGCTCTTCGGGGAGATCATCTCCGGCTCGAACCAGATCCCGAATTTCAGCCCGAGGGCGTTCACCCGCCCGACGAGAGGCGCGAGACCGCCCGGGAGCTTTTCCTCGTTGACGAACCAGTCGCCGAGGGAGGAGCGGTCGTCGTTGCGCTCGCCAAACCAGCCGTCGTCCATGACGAGCATTTCGATCCCGCAGTCGGCGGCGTCCCGCGCGATGGCGGCGAGCTTTTCGGTGTCGAACTTGAAATAGGTCGCCTCCCAGTTGTTGACGAGGATCGGGCGTTCGCGGTCGGCCCACTCCCCGCGGCAGATGTGGCGGCGGATCAGTCGGTGGAAGGCGCGGCTCATCTTTCCGATCCCCTCGCCCGAGACCGCGAGGATCGCTTCGGGGGAGGCGAACGATTCGCCCGGATCGAGGCGCCACGCAAAGTCCGAGGACTCGATCCCGCCCTGGAAGCGGATGGAGCCGAAGGGATCGGTGTCCGCTGAGATCTCGAAATTGCCCGCGTAGACGAGGGAGAGCCCGATCGCCGGGCCGGCGGTTTCGGTCGTGCGCGCCGTCACGAGGGCGGCGAAGGGGTTGTGATGATGCGAGGACGCGCCGCGGCGGGAGGAGACGGAGACCGTCCCGTGCGCGAGGGGCGTGCGCTCGATCGACCGTTCCCGGCCCCATGTGCCCCAGAGGTGGAGCAGCTCGGCGGGTTCCGTCCACCCGGCGCAGCCCGTAAAATCAAGGGAGGCCGAGGCGATCCGCTCGATCGTGACGGGGCGCTCCGACGTGTTCAGGACCACCGCGCGGCGCACGATCACGGGCAGCTCCCGCATCGCCGTGTAGTAGAGGCGCACGGTGACGTCCGAGCCGGGATCGCGGAGGGTGACGGCGAGCGTGTCGGCCTCGCACGGGGAGGCGTGGACGGCGGGCTGGCGGTCGACGGTCGGCTTGCCGGGGAAGAGCGCGTGCGACACATAGCGCAGGGAGGTCGCGGCGGACCCGTCGGAGCGGCGGATCATCAGCGCGGAGGGGCGGTAATCCCCGGTGCCGTAG
>CACZSA010000283.1 GCA_902783705.1 uncultured Ruminococcus sp. | reverse complement strand
GACCGAGCTCAAGCGGATCGCCGAGGTCCAGTACGCGGGCGGCGTCAACCTCATGTGCCAGCACCTCTATCCGTACAGCGAGCGCGGTCAGCGGAAGCGCGACTACCCCCTGCATTACTCCGAGCACAACCCGTGGCAGCCTGAGATGGCGGCCTTCGACCGGTTCTTCTCGAACCTCGGCGCGACGCTCGCGGAGGGGGAGGAATACGCCCCGCTCCTCGTGATCCATCCGATCCACGGCGCGTACTGCAAGTACAAGAAGGGGACGGACTCGCTCTCGGAGATCGAAGGCAAATTCTTCGCGCTCTCCCGCTTCCTCGGGCAGAATCAGGTCCCGTATCACTGGGGCGACGAATGGATGATGGAGCGGATGGCGTCGGTCGAGGGAAAGGCGATCCGCGTCGGACGGTGTTCCTACGGGACGGTCATGGTGCCGTTCACCTATTCGCTGGACGCGAGCACCGTGAAGCTGCTGAAAGAATTCAAAGACAACGGCGGGCGCGTGCTCCTCTTCGACGGCATCCCTGCCTGCGTCGACGGCGCGCCTGCGGACGGGAAGCTCGATTTCCTCGCGGACGCCGGGGAGCGGGACGAGGTCCTCGCCCTGCGCGACGCGAAATTCGAGACCCCGATGCCCGAGATCCGCAAGATGACCCGCATCCTCCCGGACGGCGGGCGGATCGTCTACCTCGCGAACGTCGGGACAAAGACACACTGCCCCGTGAAGATCGATCTGCCTCGCGGGAACTGGGCGGAGCTCGACATGGACACCCTCGCGCTGAAGCCCGTGTGCTTCGAGCGGCGGGAGGACGGGGTTGTCGTGACGCTGAAATTCGGCGACGCGGAGTCCCATGTGCTCGTCTGCTCCGAGGAGATCGATCTCCCCGCCGCGCCCGCGCCCGTGCTGCACGACCGGTTCATCCCGATCCCGCGGACGGTGCGGCTCGCGGAGCATCCGGAGAACGTCCTGACGCTGGACACGGCCTCCCGCTCGAACGACGGCGTGCACTACGACGAGCCGCTCTCGATCTACGGGATCAAGGACAACCTGCTCCGCGAACGGTACGACGGGCGGGTCTGGCTGAAATTCACCTACGACGCCGCGACGGTGCCGGAGAGCCTGCGCGTGGCCGTCGAGCCGATGTACGAGCGCGTCACGGTCAACGGCACGGAAGTCACGCCGGACAAATCCAGATGGTGGTTCGACAAGTCCTTCGCGACGGCGGAGATTGCCGCGCTGACGCATGAGGGAGAAAACGAGATCGTGATCGAGGTGAACCATCACCAGCGGGATTACGTCTATTACGTCCTCTACTCCGGCGTGTCGGAATCCCTGCGCAACTGCCTCGTGTTCGACGTCGAGGTGGAGCCGATCTACCTCCTCGGCGATTTCGCGCTCCGGTGCAACGGCGTCTTTGCGGACGGCGAGCGGAATTCGACGGTGTACGACGGCGGGTTCACCCTGACGGCGCAGCCTGCGGTGGTTCCCGCGCGCGACGTGGTCCGGGGCGGCTTCCCGTTCTACGGCGGCCCGATGGCGACGGCGTTCGATTACGACTGGAAAGAGGGCAGGCCGACGGTGCTCCGCTGCGACGGACGGTTTGCCGTGGCGCATATCGCGGTCAACGGCGAGGAGGCCGGAACGATGCTCTTCGAGCGGGAAATCGACCTCGCGCCGTACCTGAAAGAGGGCCGGAATGAGATCTCCGTGAAGATCGTCAACTCGATGCGCAACGCGATGGGCCCGCATCACCGGCACGATCCGGAGCCCTACGGCGTCGGCCCGGGCACGTTCTCCTTCGAGAAGGAGTGGCGCGGACGCGAATGCCGGGGCTACGTCGACCGCTACGCCTTCGTCCGGTTCGGAATGAAGAAATAAGACGAAGCAAAAAATAAAAAACGGAAAGCGTTTCCCGTTCGGATCCCCGCATCCGCGGGCGTGAGAGGTGTTATGATGTCTGCAATCTGCTGCTTTGGCGAAATCATGCTCCGGCTGTCTCCTCCGGCGGGGGAGCGGCTGGTCCGGGCGCGGGGATTCGACGCGGTGTACGGCGGCGCGGAAGCCAATGTCGCGGCGGCGCTCGCGGGGTTCGGATGCCCGGCGGCCGTCGTGACGAAGCTGCCCGCGGGGGAGCTCGGGAGCGCGTGCGTCTCGGTCCTCGGCTCGCTCGGCGTCGACTGCTCCCGGATCGTGCGCGGCGGGGAGCGGATGGGGCTGTACTTCCTTGAGAAAGGCGCGTCCCTCCGTCCGTCGAAGGTGATCTACGACCGGCGGAACTCGGCCTTCGCCTGCTCGATGCGGGAGGACTGGGACTGGGAGGCGATCCTCGGGGGCGCGTCCGGGTTCTTCTTCACGGGGATCACGCCCGCCGTGTCGGATCCCGCCATCCTCGAAGACGCGCTCGCCGTCTGCCGGAGGGAGGGGATCCCGGTCTCGTGCGATCTCAACTACCGCCCGACGCTCTGGTCCCCGGAGAAGGCGGGGCCGGTGATGCGGTCCCTCGTCGACGGCGTCGATCTGCTCGTCGCGAACGAGGAGCACGCTGCGCTCCTGCTCGGCGTGACGGCGGAGGGAGAGGGCGCGGACCGTCATGAATCGCTCTGCCGGACGCTCGCCGAACGGTATCGCGCGAACCGGGTCGCCATGACCTTCCGCGAAAGCCTCTCGGCGGACGACAACATCGTCTCGGCCTGTCTCTTCGATTGCGGGACGTTCGTCTCGTCGAAGCCGTACCGGGTGACGGGGATCGTGGACCGGGTCGGCGGCGGGGACGCGTTCACGGCGGGGCTTCTGTGGGGCTTCCGGTGCGGCTGGGATCCGCAGAGGACCGTGGATTTCGCCGTCGCCGCGAACGCCCTGAAGCACTCGATCCCCGGCGACATGCTCATCGCGACGGCGGAAGAGGTCGAGCGGCTCGCCTCGTCCGACGGGACCGTGCGGATGATACGGTGAGGGGAATCACGAAATTGGAAAAAGACAGAGGTTAACCATGTTTATTCTTGCATCGGACTATGACGGAACGCTGAACCGGGGCGGGATCTCTCCGGAGGTGCGGGCCCGGATCGCGGAATTCCGGGCGGCGGGCAATCTCTTCGGGATCGTGACGGGCCGCGACTACTGGATGTACGAGACCGTCGCGCATGAAAAGCTCGAGATCGACTTCATCCTCGCGATGAACGGCGCGATGCTGATCGATCCGATGGACGGCGGGCGGATCGTCTCCTTCGAGGAGCAGGCGAACGACGGCTGCATCCGCGGGATCGTCGAGCACGTCGGGCGGGGCTACGGCAACTGGGTCAGCACGGTCTGGCGGCGCGAACGGCACACCTTCCATGCGGCTCACCCGGAGGGCAGGCGCAGGGAGGACGACCCGGACCGGTGGGAATGGGAACCGGTCGGCGGCGCGGACGAGATCCCGCTCTTCACGCAGATGAACACGCACTGCAAAACCGAGGAGGACGCCCGGCGATGCGTCGAGGAGATCAACGCGGCGTGGGGCACATCGGTGAACGCGCTCCAGAACGGCGTGTGCATCGACATTCCCCCGGCGGGGATCGACAAGGGCGAGGGTGTCGCGCGGTATGCGGACCGGATGGGCGTTCCGCACGGCTGCGTCTATTGCGCCGGGGATCACATGAACGACTACGCGATGGTCTCCCGCTTCCACGGCCTCGCGGTCGGAAACGCCGTCCCCCAGCTGAAGGCCGTCTCCGAAGGCGTTTTCGCGGACGTCGGGGAGATGATCCCGTATATCATGGGGAAGTAATACAAATTCCATTCTAAAATCATAGATTTAGAATGCCCTGAAAGTCATTCTGACTTTCAGGATCACGCAAAACCATTTTGCAATGGTTTTGCGTGGAATTAGT
>CACZSA010000282.1 GCA_902783705.1 uncultured Ruminococcus sp. | reverse complement strand
TTGAGCAACGCTTCCAAATCGCCAAGGTACGCACGTCGCGGAGGTAGAGTGGAGTCCAGAGGAGAGGAGGAGTCCTCTCCTCCTTTCCTCTGGGGCCGGGTGATTGACAAGAGGGCCCGGCCTGAGGGTCCTCTTGTCCGCCAGCCGCGCAGGCGAAAAAAGTGTTGGATCTGCAAGATCCATCATCCGCAAGCGCCAGCGCGCAAATGAAATAACATGTCAACCCCCGCGCGGGGAGGATCCCAAACCCTCCCCGCCCAAATAAGCTTTTACGAAGATTTCGGCACCAAAATCGATATCTCCACCCCTCCGGATGTCTCCCTCCTCGTCGCCTCCACGCTCACCCCCGTCTTCCGCATCACGTCCACCGCCCGCTCGATCGAGCCGTAGAACTGCCGCATGTCCCGCACGATCATCCGCTCCCGCGTCTCCGGACGCACGTCCGCACGACGGAGCTCCGCCGCACGCGACGCCGCACACAGAAGCGACTCCACGTATTCCTCCGCCGCCGCCACGTTCATGTGCCGCTCCGCCATCGCCGCGAGCACCGGACGCCGCTCCGCTTCGGTCGGGAACCGCAGGAGCGCCCGGCTGTGCCGCTCCGTCAGACCGTTCTCGAGAATCGTCCGCCGCTCTTCGTCCGTGAGGCGCAGGAGCCGCAGCTTGTTCGCGACGTACGACTGACTCACCCCCAGCCTCCTCGCGCACTGCTCCTGCGTCATCCCCGTCACCTCCACGAGCGACGCGATTGCCGCCGCGCTCTCGAACAGGTTCAGATCCTCCCGGTGCAGATTCTCCACGATCGCGAGCACCGCCGATTCCGCCGCGTCCGCCTCGACGAATACGCACGGCACCGTCGTCCGCTCCGCCATCGCCGCCGCGCGGAGCCGCCTTTCCCCCGCAATGAGGGCGCAGGTCGGGCCGCTTTCCCGCGGCGGACGGCTCGGATCGGAGGCGGAATCCCCGGACGCGCCCGGCAGACGACGCACGAGCAGCGGTTCCACCACGCCGTGACGCCGGATGCTCTCGGCGAGCGAGCGGAGCGCTTCCTCCGCCTGCAGATCCCCCTCCCGGCGGCGGATCCTCCCCTCCGGGATCTCGATCTCCCCGATCGGGACCTCCCGCACCACCCGGCTGATCTCATTGAGCGAACCCCAGAACATTTTGTGTATCCTCCTTTTTCGGCGCGGGCCTGAAGGAAGCGGAAGAAAGAGACCGCTTTCAGACCGCGCGCGTATTCTTTACACGGAGATTATACCATAGCGCGGCGCGCGATTCTGTCGCTCTCAGCCGGGGAATCGGGGGTTATTTTCGGGGGAGGACGAAAAAATCCCGCATGGGAGCGGGATTTCGTTCAGTCGGGCGGGATCGCGCCGCTTGCCGTCGGGGAATCGGCTTGCGCGTCACGCCGCGTCACGCGAGGGGCTGTTTTGTGATTTCCGCATAGCGGCGGGGGTATTTCGCCGGGGTGGGGCGGGTCTTGCGGTAGACGACGAGGGTCCGCGCGTCGCCGCCGGGGATCTCGTATGCGGTGACCGACGGCTCGCCGAGACCGAGCAGGGTCGCCGCGCGGGACGCCTCCCGGATCTCCTCCTCGGCGTGGGATTTGAGCGCGCAGAAGACTCCGCCGGGCTTCACGAGCGGCGCGCAGAGCTCGCAGAGGACGGGCAGGGCGGCGACGGCCCGGGCGGTGACGAGGGAATACCGCTCCCGCATGTCCTCCCGCGCGGCCTCCTCGGCCCGGCCCTGCACCGCAGCGACGTTCGACAGGCCGGCGGCGTCGGCGGAGGCGCGGATATGGGAAATTTTTTTCGCCGTCGCGTCGAGGCCCGTCATCGGCACGGACGGCAGGACGCACGCCCACGGGAGAAGCGGGAATCCGGCGCCGGTCCCGACGTCGAGGATTGCATCGGCGGGCGTCGGGCGGATGCCCAGATCGCGCAGGAGGGCGAGGGGGATGAGCGAGTCGGCGACGTGCTTGCGGACGATTTCCTCCGGCTCGAGGATGGCGGTGAGGTTGAACCGCTTCGCGTTGTCGATCAGGAGATCGCACACGATCCAGAGCCGCCGCACGGCCTCGGGGGACAGATCGAGCGAGGCCAGCAGGGGAGAGTCCCCGGCACAGCGGTCGAGCAGCGCGGCAAAAGCGTCACAGGTGAGGGAAGACATAGGGGTTCACTCCGAGGGGGTTGATTTTCCTGTATGATAACACGAAACGGCGGGAAAGTCAAGAGGGGATGAATTATGAATTACGAATTGCGAATTAAGAGTTTGGGGATATCACAATTGATAGCCCATTGCTTAATGGATTATCTTTGTTGCAATCTTAGCTCCATTCCCGGCTAGAACATTAGAAATTCGGATTTTCCCTTTACAAAATCATTTCCGTATGATATAATACAATCACCACACAAAAACGAATATTTCTCCATCGGGATGCCTATGTTTATTCCGTAAAAAACGTAGGCTCTATTTTCGCATTCCGATGGAATTGTTGAAACGTTTTTGTGTGGTAGCAAGACGGGGTCCGCGTTTTTATTGCGTGTGGCTCCGGCTGCACGCATTTTTTATTTTAAAGAAAGGCGGTCGGTTATGAAAAACGCCAAAAAGCTGCTCTCTCTTCTTCTTGTGACGATTTTGATGTTCCTGATTACTCCGCTGATAGTCGCAGCACGCGATACCTCTGTGGAGGAATCCAAAGCGGCTGCGCTGAAATCCCTCGGTCTGTTCCGGGGCGTATCGGAAACAGATTTTGATTTGAACCGCGCGCCGACCCGTATCGAAGCACTTGTCATGTTAATCCGAACACTTGGCAAGGAAAACGAAGCGCTGAATGGATATTGGTGGCACCCTTTCACTGATGTTCCCGAATGGGCAAATGCTTATGTCGGTTATGCCTATCTAAACGGCTTGACCAATGGTGTATCTGCTACCGAGTTCGGTTCTGGAGAAGCAAGCGCCGCGATGTATCTCACCTTTGTACTTCGTGCTCTGGATTATTCTGACACGGCCGGTGACTTCACATGGAATGACCCTTACAGCCTTGCGAGACAAGCAGGTATTCTTCCGGAAGGTGTTGATATTAATAATTTCTGGCGTGCAGACGTTGCGACAATCTCCTATTCTGCCCTTCATGCACATCTTAAAGGAAGCGCCGTTAACCTTGCAACTCGGTTAATCAATCAGCAGGTTTTTGATTGGGATCAGCTTTCCGCTGCTGAAAATCTTGCAGCCTCTTCCGAAACCCGTTCAACATGGGAACCTGCGTCTGTGGAAACGCCTATATATACCATTCAGCCGACACAGCCGACGTACACTGAGCCCGTAGTACAGAATACGGAGCCCGCATGGACTCCCGAACCTGTGCAGACAATCGTTCCTCTCGTTCCATCGGAGCCGGAATATCAACAGCCCGTCGTTCGGGGAACGGATCCCGCTCAGTACCTTGGAGAATGGTATGTGGGAGTTCCTGATTTTGATGAAAGCGGTCGTGTAATTTTTATTGTGAATATGGAGACAGGGAAAATACACGAGCAGAACTGTCGATATAATAGCTATTCAAAGTACGATTATCCGAGAATGATAACCTCACATCCTGACGAACTGATTGCCTGCGATTCTTTTTATTCCTACTGTCAAGTATGTAACTGATTGATTTACCAAAATTTATTATCCCGAAAAATAAACTCTATTTCGTAGTAACCTCCCGGAAATATCCCCAATTATTGAGTTGTCAAACTCAAAGAGGTAATAAATGGTTTGTTGCGAATGTGGTTCTCGTATAGCGGATACCTCTAAATATTGCCCCTACTGTGGAACAAGTTTATCAAATCTATCACATCAGCGTCTGCGTGTTATGATGAAGTGTTCATCTTGTGGCGGAACCATGATGATTGCGGCAGACAAGCAGGTACTTCTCTGCCCGTACTGCGGGTCGGCTGAAGTCCTTTTGGAAAGTGACGATGTTCAAAAGGAAAGAATTTGGAGCGAAGCTGAGATTCAAATCAACGGGCGTGCACAGCAAATATACAAAGAAATAATGATGGAGGATATCCGCGCCCGACAGACGACGCAACTTGCAATATCGCAGTCAGAGGAAGAATCAAGAAGACTGGAAGCGGAAAACACTCGTCAAGCCATTTTATTGGAAAAGCAACGGTTACGTCATGAAGCCTTGGAGCGGCACAAAGAGTCATTCCTTGAATTTATCCATGAACGACGAATTGCTCGGGAAGAACGGTTAGAGCTTGAGCGAATGCGTCGTGAAGAGGAGGAACGTAAACGGAGAAGGAAAAGCGGTTGTTGTTTGATCTCATTTCTGTTGTTGCCATTCGCATTGATCTTTGCTCCTTTCAAATTGCTCCGTTCAATTTTTAAAAGATGAGTCTAAAAATCCGTCCTCCCGTGGACGGATTTTTGTTATCTCACTATTCTTCATTCTTAATCCATCATGAAAAACAAACGGCCGCGAAGCGCTGCATATTCACGCAGCTTCACGACCGCCATTCATCATTCATCATTCTTAATTCTTCATTCGCCTCATTCGTGCGCCATCAGCCGCTTCATGACCTCCGCGTAGGCGTCCTCCACGCCGCCGAGATCCCGGCGGAAGCGGTCCTTGTCGAGCTTCTCGCCCGTCGCGGAATCCCACAGGCGGCAGGTGTCCGGGCTGATCTCGTCCGCGAGGATGATCGTGCCGTCCGAGGTCTTGCCGAACTCCAGCTTGAAGTCGACGAGCGTGACGCCGCAGTCCTTCCAGAACGCCGTGAGGAATTTGTCGATCGCGAGGGCGTACTTGCGGATCAGGGCGACCTCGTCCTTCGTCGCCAGCTTCAGGGCCTGGATGTGATCCTCGGAGAGGAGCGGATCGCCGAGCGCGTCGTTCTTGTAGGAGAATTCCACAGTCGGCTCGTCAAACGCGATGCCCTCGTCGATGCCGTAGCGCTTCGAGAAGGACCCGGCAGAGATGTTGCGGACAATGACCTCGAGGGGGACGATCTTCACCTTCCTCACGAGGGTGTCCCGCTCGCTCAGCTCTTCGACGAAGTGGGTCGGGATCCCCGCTGCCTCGAGCCGCTTCATCAGGCGGTTGCTCATCCGGTTGTTGATGACGCCCTTGCCCGCGATCGTGCCTTTTTTTAGCCCGTTGAACGCCGTCGCGTCGTCCTTGTAGGAGACGATATAGTATTCGGGATCGTCCGTCGCGAATACCTTCTTGGCCTTGCCCTCGTAAAGCTGGTTCCGTTTTTCCATGTGTGCTCTCCTGTGGTCAGAAAAATTTCGGCATCATTATACAGCAGCCGCCGGGCTTTGTCAAGCGGGCTTTTATTCGCTTTTCCGCTAAAGATTGGTATAAAAATTCACCGATTATTCGGCGAACATTGAAGAATCCGACAAAATCGCGTGATATAATGACAAAAACACAGTCATGCGGGAGGATTCCATGGGTTCGATGTCGTATTCTGTCAATGAGGTCATGCAGTATGTCGCGGAGGAGGACGTGAAGTTTATCCGCCTCGCGTTCTGCGACGTGTTCGGGAGGCAGAAGAATCTGTCGGTGATGCCGGAGGAGCTCGCGCGCGCGTTCGAATACGGCATTCCCTTCGACGCGTCGGCGATCGAGGGCTTCGGGGATGAATCGAGTTCCGATCTCTTCCTGCGGCCCGATCCCGCGACGCTCGCCGTCCTGCCGTGGCGTCCCGATCACGGGCGGGTCGTGCGGATGTACTGCGATATCCTCACCCCGGGCGGGGAAGCCTTCGCCTGCGACACGCGCCGGATCCTCCGGGAAGCCGTTCGCCGCGCCGCCGAGGAGGGGGTGTCCTTCCGCTTCGGGCCGGAGATGGAGTTCTACCTCTTCAAGACCGGGGAGACCGGGGAGCGGACGTCTGTGCCGTTCGACGAGGCGGGCTATATGGACATCGCGCCGGACGACCGGGGAGAGAACGTGCGGCGGGAGATCTGCCTGACGCTCGAGAAGATGGGGATCGCGCCGGAGGCCTCGCATCACGAGATGGGACCGGGGCAGAACGAGATCGATTTCCGCGCGTCCGATCCGCTCTCTGCCGCCGACGACGCGATGACCTTCCGGACGGTGGTGCGGACCGTGGCGGCGCAGAACGGCGTCTGGGCGGACTTCTCCCCGAAGCCGATCGAGGACCGTCCGGGCAGCGGGTTCCACATCAACCTCTCCGCCGCGCGCAGGGACGAGGACCTGCTTCCGTGCGTGATCGCGGGCCTCTTGGAGCATGTGCGCGAGCTGACGGTCTTCCTCAACCCGTCCGAGGCCTCCTACGCGCGTTTCGGTCGGGACAAGGCGCCGCGCTGGCTGACGTGGTCGCGGGAGAACCGCTCGCAGCTCATCCGGGTCCCGGCGGCGCGTCAGGCGGAATACCGGCGGGCGGAGCTTCGGTCCCCGGATCCGACGGCAAACCCGTACCTCGCCTTCGCGGTGCTGATCGAAGCGGCCCTCGACGGGATCCGCCGGGGACTGACGCCGCCGCAGGAGACGAATTTCAACCTCTACACGGCCTCCCGGGAAACCCTCGCGCGCTTTGATCCGCTTCCGGAATCCTACGGCGAGGCGGCGCGGCTGATGAAGCAGAGCGGGTTTGTCGGCGAGATCCTCCCGCCCGAGCTCATCGCGCTCTACGGACGGGTCGGCGAATGGGAATTCTGACGGAGAGGGACGAGCGGATGAGCGAAACGGTGTACAGCGTGCTCCTCGTTTCGGCGGCGGAGACGTTCAACGCGTCCCTCGCGCCCCTGCTTCCTCCCGCGCGGTTCTCCCCGGTGACGAAGACGCGCACGGCGGACGAGGCGAGGCGGCTGCTCGGCGGGCGAGCCTATGATCTCATTCTGATCCACGCGCCCCTGCCGGACGAGGACGGGATGCGGTTTGCCGAGGACGCGGCGGAGGCGTGCGCGGCGGTGCTCCTGTTCGTGCGCGCGGAGGTCTACCCCGAGGCATGGGAGCGGGCGGCCCGGTGCGGCGTTTTCACCCTGCCGAGGCCGACGTCCCGGCAGACGGTCGGACAGGCGCTCGACTGGCTGATCGCGGCGGCGGAGCGCGGACGGCGGAATGAGCGCGCGGCGGTGTCGCTCGAGGAGCGGATGCGCGAGATCCGGACGGTGAACCGCGCGAAATGGCAGCTCATCGCCGGGGGCATGACCGAAGCGGAGGCCCACCGATGGATCGAGAAGCGCGCGATGGACGAATGCAGGACGAAGGGCGAGATCGCGGAAGAGATCCTGCGCCGCGCGAATCAGGGATAAAGGAAAATAAAATCGGTCGTGAAGCCGTACGGGATGTACAGCCTCGCGACCGTTTCTTTTATCGGAATCCGTTCACGGATTCCTCCATCACTTGTTCACTATTCACTCTTACTTCTTACTTCAGATTCATCCCGCGAACGCCAGCGCGTCCGGGGCGGCGGGATCGAAGGGGACGGTAAACGGATCGAGGCCGTTGTAGTGCTTGAACACCTCGCCCGTCCGCTTGTCCACGCGGAAGGGGAAGATCACGGGGAATTCATAGTATTCGTCCGTCTCGTCGGAGACCTCGAGATGCGGGATCACCCAGCGGAGATATTCGCTGTCCGGGACGGCGCCCTCGGGCTTTGTCTCAAGCGGCGTGAAGGGGCCGTAGATATTCTCGTATGCCGCGGTGAGGGCGTTCTGCAGAAGCTCGCGGGCGGTGTCCTCGTGCAGCGTGACCCTGCAGCCTTCGGGGAACCGCATGGCGGCGGCGACGGCCTGGACCGAGCGGAACTGACGCGCATACGCCTCCTCCGTTCCGGGGGCGTACTGCACGTCGCTCGCGAAGTGCAGGGTGATGTCATAGGTCTGCCCGTCCGGGTAAGTGACCGCCGCGATCTCCATCACGGGCCACGGCCACGAACGGCTGTCCGCGTGAGGCCGGATGCCGACGGCGCCGAGGAACCCGCCGTACTCGTACCCGGTCGCTTCAACCGCTTCGCGGCAGTAGAAGGCGATACTGCATTTATCTTCTTTGAAGGAGCTTTTTCCGGACCAGATCAAAACCTCGTCCTCCCACCAGTCGGGAAGCGTCAGCGTGAACCAGCCGCCGGGCGCGGTATAGGCCGTGTCGAACTGCCAGCCCGTCTGCGTGAGGGTGATGCTTTTTCGCAGGGTGGGATCGAGGATCCGGGCGGCGATGGCGGCAGTCTCGCTCCGGCGGATCGGCGCGTCGGGCAGGAAGGCGCCGCGCTCGTCGTTCCCCGTGAGGATGCCCGCGCGGTACAGGCGGTAGATCCCCGCAGTCAGGGCATTTTCCTCGAGGTCGGGGACGGCGTTCTGGGCGATCTCGTTGATCTCCTCCGCCCCGTCTCCCACCGCAGAGGCGAGCAGACGCGCGAAGTCCCGGCGGGACGTGGGGGAATCATAGGAACCGATGCTGCCGAAATAACCGACGTACCGATCGATATAGTTGACATACGTCCAGTACCACGGCTCGTCCGCGTATGTCTGATAATGATCCGCCGCGTCCGGGGAGCCGGTCGTCAGAATGGAATGGACGCGGGCGGCGATGGTGACGGCTTCCGCGCCGGTGATCTGCCCGTCGGGATCGAAAATGCCGTCCCCCTTGCCGATCATCAGGCCGGCGTCGTGCACGCACCGGACATCCTCATAGAACCAGTCGGCCTCCGCGACGTCCGTGAACCCGCCGGGTACCGCCTCCGCCGCGCTGACCGCGACTGCCGCGGAGAGGGAGAGAAAGAGCGTCAGCGCAAGCATGAGCGCAAGCATTCTTTTGGCTTTCATATCCCCCAATCCTCCTTGAGTGGAAATAAAGTTTAGTTTCATAAACCCATTATACACGCGCCGCGGGACCTTGTCAAGAGGGTCTATGAAAATAAATACCGCATAGATATCGAAAACAGAAAATCGGTCGTGAAGCCGTACGGGATGTACAGCTTCGCGACCGTTTCTTATCGGAATCCGTTCCGGAGTCCTTCTTGCTTCTTCCTTCGCGCCCGCGCGTTCATTCCGCGTAGATCGGGAACTTCGCGCAGAGCTCCGCCACTTCCGCGCTGATCCGCTCGCGGTTCGCGTCGAAGTCGGCGATGGCGTCCGCGATCCAGCCCGCGATCTGCTTCATTTCGGGCTCGCGGAAGCCGCGCGTCGTCACGGCGGGCGTTCCGATCCGCAGGCCGCTCGTCACGAACGGGCTCAGCGGCTCGCCGGGGATCGTGTTCTTGTTCGCCGTGATGTGCACCTCGTCGAGGCGGCGTTCGAGCTCCTTGCCCGTCACGCCCGCGTTCACGAGCTTGAGCAGCATGAGGTGGTTGTCCGTGCCGCCGGAGACGAGCTCGATCCCGCGCGCGAGAAGCTCCTCGGAGAGGCACTTCGCGTTGACGACGATCTGATGCTGGTACGCCTTGAACTCGTCGGTGAGGGCTTCGCCGAGCGCGACCGCCTTCGCCGCGATGATGTGCATGAGCGGACCGCCCTGCGTGCCGGGGAAGACCGCCTTGTCGATGGCCTTCGCGTATTCCTCCCGGCAGAGGATCATGCCGCCGCGGGGACCTCTGAGCGTCTTATGCGTCGTGGTGGTGACGACGTCGGCGTAGGGAACCGGGGACGGATGCTCGCCCGCCGCGACAAGGCCCGCGATGTGCGCCATGTCGACCATGAGATAGGCGCCTGCCTCGTCCGCGATCTCCCGGCAGCGCGCGAAGTCGATGGTGCGGGAATACGCGCTCGCGCCGACGATGATCATTCTGGGCTTCGAGGCGAGGGCGATCTCGCGCATTTTGTCGTAGTCGATGCGCTCGGTGACGGGATCCACGCCGTAGGGGACGATGTGGAAGTATTTGCCGGAGATATTGACGGGGGAGCCGTGGGAGAGGTGGCCTCCCTCGGAGAGGTTCATGCCGAGGACGGTGTCGCCGGGCTGGCAGAGGGCGAAGAAGACGGCGAGGTTGGCGTTCGCGCCGCTGTGGGGCTGGACGTTCGCGTGCTCCGCGCCGAAGAGCTTCTTGGCCCGCTCGCGCGCGATGTCCTCGACGACGTCGACGTACGAACAGCCGCCGTAGTAGCGTTTTCCGGGATAGCCCTCGGCGTACTTGTTGGTGAGGACGCCGCCCGCCGCGAGGAGCACGGCCTTCGAGACGATGTTTTCGGAGGCGATGAGCTCGATGTTGTGCTGCTGGCGTTCGAGCTCGCTGTGACAGGCCGCGGCGACCTCGGGATCATAGAGTTTCAGGTCTTCGAAGAAGTTGGACATGGGGACCTCTTTCATGAAAAATGAGTGATGCAGATAGTATAGCACCTCCCCGTCCCCGCGTCAATGGGGAAAACGTACGAAATATGCGATTTTTCCTGTAATTATTCGCATAATGCCGCAAGACTTCGCAAAAACCGTGTAAAATAAAGGCTTTCAGAAAACTGATTATTCAAAACTTGGCATATCTTTGCAGAAAATACCAATGAAAATAGGTACGATTTTTGGTACAAATCAGCCCGTCAGCAGTCCAGCTTCAAACTTTTTCATTGTCTCAGCATTGGCGTCCGGCATCGCCTCGGCATAAACGTTGAGCGTCATCGCCGCACTCGCGTGCCCTAAGATAGCTTGCACCGTCTTTATGTTCGGTTCCACCTCAACCAACCGAGACGCAACTGTGTGCCGAATCTGATGAACGGAAAATTTGGGGACAAGAACGGGCTCGCGGTTTTCAGCCGCCGCCCTCTCTGTTTCTCGCTTATTGCAAGCATTGGCAAGCGTTTCGAGAATACGGTTAATTTCACAGCTTCGGTACAGTTCCCCGTTGTTTTTCCAGAAGACAAAGTCAGAGATACCGTCTACTGTCTTCTCGCAGAAACCCGTGAGAGACCGGGGCTCGTATTCTTTCCAGAGAGCGTCCCTCACAGCCCCTGTCATGGGGATGACTCGTCGGCCCTTTTTCGTCTTTGGAGGATTAACGAAGAAATCACATTTGGTTCGTAATCTTTTCCCATAACCCAAGGATCGGCAGATTTTGAGTGTGCTCTTCTTGAAGTCTACGTCGTTCCATGTCAATCCCAACAATTCACCGACCCTGACGCCCGTCCCAAATAAGACCGTCACCATCAGCCGATACGGCGCGGCCCGCCGCTCATTCATGACGAAATCCATAAAACAGCGCTGTTCTTCGATCGTGAGGGATTTACGTTTATCTTCTTCTCCTTCGCGCTCCTCTCTCTCCATCTTCCTGCATTCGCCGAGAATTCCAGCCATGGGACTTGCGCTGACCATCCCGTCACGCACTGCCATCCGAAACATAGATTGCAGAATTGCATCGATCGGGCTGAGCGTTGATACTGCTAGCCCCTTATCTCTCATGAGGTGCAGGTACAGTTTTTTTATGTCAGTGTATTTTATACTCCCCACTGCACGACTTCCAATAGCAGGACGGATGTGCCTCTCATAATTCTTCTGATATAGTGCTTTCGTAGTTTCTCTGATACCAGTTTTCAGACTCATGTGACGCTCAAATAGATCGTTTAGGGTTATCCGACTTGCCGCGTAGGTGTCTATTCCGAGGACTTCAGAAGAGTTTATCTTCCGTTCTTTCTCGCGGAGCGACGCATCGTGTTTTTTGCCTGACGGCATAGGATCTGATTCAGTCAGTCTCCAGGAATACACGCTCTGCTTTTTTCCCTGCGAGTTTATCCATCGGAATTCATATAAACCATCCTCTCTCTGATACTCACCTTCTTTCAGATTTCTCTTCTTATTGTCCTTTCGCTTCTTCATTATGTGAATTCTCCTTTCTGATACAAAGATAAAGGGGAATCCACGCACAGTACCTTAATCTTACCATACGGGATGCCCCTCTGTCAATAATCTACTTAGAGATTGTTCACCGTTTTAAGCCATTGTTCGAAGGCAAGCCGCTTCACACGATAGTGACTTCCTACCATCAGAACCCAAGGCTCGTCTTCATTATTTCGAATTAGGCTCCGCATTCTTTTTTCACCGATGCCGAAATACTGTGTGGCCTCGTTCAGTGACAAAACGTACTTGTTTGCAAGTTCTGAAAGATTGCAATTCTTTTTCATTGATACTTCCTCCTACAATATAGATGTGCGGTTTACCGCCCCGACAGCCAGTCGGGAGTATTGCCATCTCGCTGCCCGGGCTGTATAACGAGAGTTGACAGATGACTTTATCCTGCGGACGGATACGCCGAAGAATGAATGCAGGACTCCATTCATTGTCCGCTCAGTCCGATCAGCGCGATATGTCCGGTATTATCGGATATATCGGACGTATCGGATGGATCGGTCACGACGATGTTTTCCACGACGACCTCGAACAGGAAGCGGAGGGAAATCCGTTTCATGTTGTTCCGCTTGGGGAGGATCTGATACGCCACCTTATAGAAATTCCGCAGCATGGTGCTGTTTGCGTTCATGATCCGAATCAGCACATTGGCTGTCAGGTCCAGATTCGCGGACCGTGTTTTCAGTTCCTCGAGCAGCTCCGCTGCTGAGCCGATCCACTCTTCTTTCTCTTTCGCGAAATCCCGGACCAACTGCAGGACCCGGTCATGCTTCGGCGGCTCGCTCTCCTCCAGATTGGAACTGACCAGATCCCAGCATTTCTCCTCCGCGTTGAACCGAAGGGAGAAATGAAGGTCCTCGATGTCCCGACCCGTGCCAAAGAAATCGGCGTATTCGGACAGCCGCTTGTCCTTGCGCAGAATGAAAGAGGAGTCCGCGCATCCCATAAGACCCGTCGTTCCGGAGATCATGTCAAAGGGATCGGAGGACGGCTGCTTGCGGGTGTGGTGGATCAGGAGAATCGCGATGTGAAACCGGTCGGCGATGTTTTTCAGGATGGACATCGTCCGGTAGTCTCCCGCGTAACAGTAGTTTTCCGATCGCATGTCCCGGATCTTCTGGAGCGTATCGATCAGAACAAAGTTGACCGCGGGACGCTCGGAGAGGAAGTTGACGAGCTGTTCTTCGAGACCAAATCCGATCATCTCCGCCTCCGTGACGATCCAGATCTTTCCGGTGTGCCCGTCGGTCACGTCCACCAATCGGCGCTGGACGCGGGAGAGCGGATCTTCCAGACTGAGGTACAGGACCTCGCCGGATTGACAGGCAAAATCCCAGATCGGCTGACCGGTGGAGATGCGGTGCGCCATCCAGAGGGCTAACCAGGACTTTCCGGATTTGGACGGTCCGGCGAGGATGTGCAAGCCCGTGGAAATCAATTTGTCCACAAGGAAGGTCGGTTCGGAAAACTCCATGTCCATGACTTCATCGGCCGAGAAAACATCAAACTGCGTGTTCTTGATCCCCAGCATCCGGCACAGATGGCGGATCGCCTTCTCCGGCTTGTCAAAGGAGTTGTTGATCGTCACGTAGTCCACCACGTCGCCGCGGAGATTGCAGGCTTCGCAGTACCACTGGATTTCGGCCTGAATGCCGCAACTGCGGTGACACCTGGGACAGACTGTGAGAGACGGCGGCCAGTATCCGACGTGGTCCGCTTTCAGATAGTCGATGAAGTGTCCTCTGAGCTGGGACCGCAGGTTCTGATAGGTCTGATTCATCGTATTCCTTTCTCTTTTCAAGTGATTTTGCACTCATGGCTTCTTCTTTCTGTCCGGACGACGCGTCCGCCATGGGGGACATTTTGAGAGGATTACATGTTTTTTGCAAGCAATGCATTCGGGGCCCCGATCCGGGATTATTCAAAATCCCGTCCGGTTTCTCACATGCAGGGCAAGCAATGCCGCTTGCCGTCAAAAATCGCAAAACGTTCACCCTGCCCGGTCTTCCGTTCTGCATTTTCGCTTGATGGGGCAGCATCCCCATACCCCTTCGACAGAGATTGCATCTCTGGCTGCGCGCCGAAAACGGCGCTTTTCCTTTCGGATATTCTTTGTGATTTTACCGCAGCCCGGCGGTCGTTCCTGCCCCCTGTTTCAAGACGGCGTCGCACTGCTCGCGCTCATGGCTTGCCATGAGACGGTCTTGGCAATGTCGTATCCCGGCCGGGTCGACTGTTCGATTTTCAATGAGCGCTGAAAATATTCTTGTCCCTTGCGGGAGAAATTATAGCAAACCTCTTGTTCCGAGTCAATAGATATGATATAATTATTATAAGCTCTCTATTTTGAATGCTGATAACTTCTATTTTCATGAATTATTTTTTCGGAGGCATCATGTTTTCTTTCCGAGCATCCTTCTGGAATACGGACGTCTACATCAACGGACGTGAAAAATACGCCGCCAATGAAATCCTGACAGCGTATCTGGACAAGGCGGACGAAATCCTGCGCATCCCCGGGATAGGGAATTTGAAAATTTTGCTACAGGATCTGATGATCGAGGCGGACATGCCGTTTGACCAGGTCCGGCGCTATAACAGCCGTGTATGGGAGGCGGTGGCAATCTTTGATCGGCTGAATGCACTCATCGACCGGCTGCCGCCGTATAACCGGATCTTTGTCCGCGGGCACGACGCACTTCCCGATCTGCTCAACCGATACGAAGAACTGTTTGTACACAATTCCTCGACTGAAGATTCGTCGGATGAGGAAGAATTGAGGATCGTGCGTTTCGAGCCGGATGTCGGAAGGATCGAGTGGCCGGAGCCGGATCTGCCGGAATCTGCAGACTCGTTCAACGAGGAGCTTCGTTATTTCTTCGGAGAATATCTCGGGTTTCTCTCCGCTTGCCGGGATGTGAAGAAGGTCTTCGGGCCGTTTGTCACCGAAACGCTTCATCAAGCTTCTGCTTTTCCCGACACACACATGCTGGCGAAAATGTTCGATGAATTCGAGACAAGGGCGGGGTATCCTTTCCAAAAGATGAAATGCCGGATGCAGAGCTTTTCGTACCGACCGCAGAAAGACACGGACGGGGAGATGATCTTCTGTGAGCAGATCGAGTTTGCGGACCTTCGTTCTTTTCTGTATTACGATTTCTGGAATGGGCTGCGGCACAACCGTCTTCCGACGAAGTGCGCGCAGTGCGGACGGTATTTCCTGTTGGATGGCGGCAGGTACAGCCGGTATTGTCTGAATCCTCTGAAAGATGAACCGGAAAAAACCTGCCGGGACGTCGGCTCCAAGCGGCGATACGACGACCGCTGCAGGACCGATCCCGTGTGGCAGACATACAACCGGGCGTACAAGGCGCACTATGCCCGATACATGAAAAAGAAAATGACGGCCGGGGAATTCGAGGCATGGTCAAGAATGGCCTCAGAACTCCGCGACCGTGCGGCTCAGGATTTGATTTCATATGGAGAGTATTGTGAGGAGATAAAACGATAGACATAGAATATACCATAGTGGGAAAAACGATCCGGGAAGGAGGCTTTCTCTGGGGACACCCTGCGATCCGTGGTTGTGCGAATAGAGACTGGACAACGGTGTGTTTCGGCGGCCAGGGAACGAAACAGAAGCGCGGCTGTTGACAGGGCAGCAGGCAAAAAAGCCCGGCAGAGGTATTGACACGATCTGCCAGATCATAGTATAATAAAGTATCGTAACACAATCTGTTCCTCTGTCTTGAAGGCAGGGGAGAAATAAATCGACAGTATGAAAACAATATCCGATGGGGCTCTCCTTCCAGACACCAAGCTTGCCGTAAAATACATCCCGCAGGCTTTGTGAGAGGCGGCTGCTGGAATAGATCTGCATTTGAATATAGCTGAATACGGATAAAACCATACAAAAAAATATCAAGGTATGAAAGGAGTTCCTTATGAAAAAACGGTTATTGTCCCTCTTTCTGGCTGTGATCATGCTCAGCGGCACACTGGTTTCCTGTTCCGAATCGAACGCCGGAGAAACCGGGGAAGCAAATCCATCCAACCAGCAGCCATCTGTTGTGGGATCGGAAGAGGCTCCCACTGAACCTGAGAAAGATTCTCTTGAGGCCCGCGAAGACGTCCCCGACGGCGTGCCGGACAGGGATTTCGGCGGCAAAACTTTCAGTATTGCAGGCGACGAACAGTTTGAGGATTACTATCTCACGGAGGAGCAGAACGGTGATGTTGTGAACGACGCCGTATTTGCCCGAAACGCCGTTGTCATGGATCGGTTCAACACAGAAATCACCGCCTCCGTTTTCGAGGAGAGTTCCATCACCGGCAATGTGAAGAACTCTGTCCTGGCAGGAGACGATGCCTATCAGCTCATTTCGGGACACATCATTTATCTGGGTATGGCAGCCACCGATAAGATCATGTACAATATGGCGGACCTGCCGTATATCGATTTCTCCAAACCGTGGTGGTCTGACAGTACCGTCAACGACTTGACCTATAAAGGGATGACCTTCATAGGGATCGGGGATTTCGCCCTCTCCGCCGTGGAGCAGACCTACTGCATGTTTTACAATAAGGGGATTGCGCAGAACTTCGGCCTTCCGGATATGTACGATCTGGTGTACGCCGGAGATTGGACGATCGATAAGGAAATGGAGCTATCGACAGGCGTTTACACCGACACGAACGGGAACGGATCCCGCGACAAGGAGGACCTCTATGCGCTGTCCACCTCTACAAAGTCAGCCGCGAACGCCTATCTTTGGGCGCTCGGCAAGAAGATCGCCACCCAGCAGCCGGACGGAACCTACGAGATCTCCTATTTCGACGAGAAGATGGTTTCCGTCATGGAGAAGCTCTATCAGATGTACTACGAGACGGATCAGGTTTTCTTCGAGCAGAATCACCTGACCATGACCGTATTCGAGCCCGGACAGGCTCTGTTCGCGGACGGCATCTTCGGTCAGGCCACCTCTACCCTGAGGGAAGTGGAATTTGATTACGGCATCATCCCCTATCCGAAGTGGGATACCGCTCAGACCTCCTACTACACCTCCGTGGACGGCGGACACGAGGGACTTGCCGTTGTGCGCAGCATCACGGATCCCGAGTTTGTCGGCACGATTCTCGAGGTCCTCTGTGCCGAGAGCTGGAAGAAGACCGTCCCCGCATACTACGACACGGCTCTGAAATATAAGGGAGCGCGGGACTACGAATCCATTGCGATGATCGACATGATTATGGAGTCCCGCATCTTCGACTTCGGCTATGTCTACGGCGGATGGGGCCCGGTGTTCTGGATTCAGTATCTTCTTGAAGCATCCTCCAAGGATATTACCTCCTACTATGAGAAGAACCACAAAGTCTTCGACAAGAGCATGGAGAAGGTCTACAAGGCATTCGACGAGTATTCCGCCGGCGGCTGAGAAGAGCTGCGACACTATAAACAACTCTGCTCAAGCAGCACCGACTGAGGCACGATGTTGGGAACAAAGGAAAATCCCCAGCTCAATAAAGGGCAGGGGATTTTTTGATGGGCATAAGTTCGTAACCGCCAAATCCCCCTGCTTGAACCAGACTCCGGAGTCATCCCAATATTCACCGGAGTGTATTTTGGTTTTGACACAGGATTCTTTGTAGCTGACGCGGGGCATCAGGATGCCGAACGCCTGTCCTTCGGTGACGTTCGCTGTCACTTCGATGTAGACGTGATCGTCGGGGCCGACGAAGACGTCGGTGCAGTACGCGCAGTCGCCGAGGCTGGCGTTCGGAGCGACGAGCTTATCGCCTTCCCAGTTGAATTCGCCGTTCGCCTGCGCCTTGAACTTGTCCTGCTTGAGGAGGTTGACGGTATCCTCGAGCTCGATGGTGCGGACGTCGTAGGGCTTCTCTTCGATGACCATTTTGATCTTCTCGAAGTTGTACGCTTCGCCGGGTTCGAGGCGGGTGAGCTTGTATTCGGTGAAGGTGGCGTCAGAGAACCAGGTCATGAGGCCGACGTACGCGCCGATCCAGTTGTAGTTCATCCGGCGGCCGTATTCCTCGCCGTTGAAATAGCAGATGAATTCGCCCTCATCGGTGATCTCGAGCGCGAGGGTGTAGGGCTGGCCTTCGGTGAAGTTGGGGTTGCGGAGCTCCGCTTCGTTCGGATCGCCGACGCCGGGACCGAAGAGACGGGTGGACGGACGGCTGAGGTCCATGTTCATGCAGAGCCAGGACAGGAACGGAGCCGAGGGATCGATTTCCGCGAGCATGATGCCCCATGCGTTGCCGGTGTTGACGACGCCGGTCGCTTCGAGGACAACGTGGTCGCCCGGATCGACGTA
The DNA here is from genome assembly GCA_902783705.1 of uncultured Ruminococcus sp. Taxonomy (GTDB): domain Bacteria; phylum Bacillota; class Clostridia; order Oscillospirales; family CAG-272; genus UMGS1696. Next base: position 1,602 of record CACZSA010000282.1, on the reverse strand, counting down.
GATTTCGGACATGATGCCGGTGTCGCCGAGCGGCTGATTGGCGGCGACGAGCGTGCCGTCCTCCCAGTCCCAGGTGCCGCCGGATTCATAGCTCAGGACGTCGCCGTTCAGAAGATCGGTCGTCTCCGCGGCGAATACATGGATCGAGACTGCCGCAGTCAGGCAGACGCAGAGGAAAAACGCTAAAATCAACTTTCTCATAAAGGATTCCTCCTGTTTGTTGTTGGGACAGCCCGAACAACGCGCAATCGGACTGTCTTTATTTTCATTATAAAGAATCCGCGCGGGTTCATCAATAGGGATTTTCAGCGTTTTTGACAAAAAACCGACTTTTCGGGTCCTGCCTGCGTGTTTTTCCCTGTTCCCGGACCTCGGCGGGCCGGAGCGGTCAAACTCACGCCGCTGCGGTGCGAATCTCTTCTTTGTACTGTTCCGGGAATTCGCACGGGGCATGCAGGGGGAGGCGACGAGGCTGTTCCTTGAATTCACCGAGAGATAATGACCGGATGAGCGATGCCGGAGAGAAACAGGCAGTACGTGCCCGGTGAGGTGATCCGCATCTCACCCCGGCATGCTCAGTGTCCGAGAAAGGGCCAGTTGTATCCGGAAGAATCCCGTCCTGACAAAAGGACTGATCGACCGCCTGATCGAGCGCATCGACGTATCTCCCGACAAAAGCCTGCATATCCGGTGGACGTTCAACAGCGAATACGGAGAGGAGGACACGCCATGTCAGCCTATGTGATTGCGCCCTATATCCGGCTGTCCATCGAGGACGTGAAATACGAGAGCATGAACATCGAGAATCAGAAGCTGACGCTTCACGAATTTGCCTCCGCTCTGCCCGAAGCCGGACACGCGGAGATCCTCGAATTTGTGGACAACGGCTACCTGTACCGCTTCCCGGAAGACGGGAACATTCCTGTCGTGAACAACCAGGCGGAGAACGCGATCCGTCCGTTCACATTCGGCCGAAAGTCCGACTGGCATTTCCTCCGCTTTGGTCATAAGAGCCTGCGCCAGTGCGGTGTTCTATTCGGTCATTGCCACTGCCCGTGCAAACGGTATTGCGCCGGGGGAGTATCTCACAAGACTGTTTTCCGAGTCTTCCGTGACGGCTGTACTTCCGAGGTAATCATGCAAAACGCGATTGCCCCGCCGGTTTTCACTTTGGGCCGGCGGGGCTGTCTTTTGGGAAGGACGCGGGATTGTTTGGCGGTTACGAAAAGAACAGATATAAATATCGTAATGCAAGAACCGATGAGCTTATTTCTCATCGGTTCTTGCGCAACTATTGTGTTTGTATTCTGTATCTGATGAAAATCACCATTTATGCTTGCCGCCTCTGGCTGTGGATTCAACAACGGCAACACCGGCAATAACATTCGATGCACCATCGCGCCCATCTGTTGGAAGCCACTTGCCATTCAGCGCGCGGTCAATCAGCTCCCCATTTTCGGAGGATTCTGAAACGCGTTATCAGTGCGGGGCCAATATATATACTTCAAAAAATCATGAAGTTTTTTACTTCATGATGACAGCCTAATTATACAGGACGATGGGGGAAAACACAAGCGAGCTGGGACGAACCGCAAAAAAATG
>CACZSA010000281.1 GCA_902783705.1 uncultured Ruminococcus sp. | reverse complement strand
GAAGTACTCAAGAGGCCGAAGAGGCGCCCCTGCTAAGGGTGTAGGTCGGGATAACCGGCGCGAGAGTTCAAATCTCTCCTTCTCCGGGAATCGAAAACCCCTTGAAGTCAAAGGATTTCAAGGGGCTGTTTCTTTTTCCCGCCCGGTGTGCCTGCGCCGCGTCCGGGTTTATGCTGTCATGAGGCAACCGCCGAAAGGAGATCTTCCCATGTCCTCCCCGCTTTACGAACGGATTTACGCCCTCGTGCGCCGCATTCCCGCGGGCCGGGTCGCGACGTACGGTCAGATCGCGTTCCTCGCCGGACTTCCCCGCGGCGCGCGCACGGTCGGCTTCGCGATGGCGGCTTGCCGCGATGAATCCGTTCCCTGTCACCGCGTTGTCAACCGCATGGGCAAAACCTGCGCCGCGTTCGACGTCTGGGGCCCGGATTTCCAGCGCACCCTGCTCGAGGAGGAGGGCGTGCGCTTCGACGAAAACGGGCGCGCCGACCTCGACGCCTGCGGATGGGACGGAACCTGACGCGGGGAAACGGAGATAAAACATGATTTTCGACAACAACGACAAGCGTATCCGCCATTTTGAGCTGATGCTGACCCGCGCGCTCGACGATCTGCCCGTCCATCCCCTGCCCGCGGGGTACCGGTTTGTCCCCTTTCAGCCGGGAGACCGGGAGGCGTGGATCGAAATCGAGCGGAGCGCGAAGGAATTCGATTCGTTCGACGAAGGCGCGGCGGCGTGGGCGCGGTATTACGGTGACCGTGAGGAGGAGCTTCCCGATCGGATGATCTTCATCGAGACGGCGTCCGGCGAAAAGGTCGCGACCGCCACGGCGATGTACGACGTCTTCGGGCGTGACAAATCCGGCTCCGCCTGGCTGCACTGGGTGTCCGTCCGGCGGGATCATCAGGGCCGCGGCCTGTCAAAACCGCTTGTCTGCGAGGCGTTCCGGATCATGAAGGACCTTGGTTATACCCGCGTCGTCGTCCCCACCCAGACGAACACGTGGCTCGCCGTAAAGGTCTATCTCGACCTCGGATGCCGCCCGATTCCGGAGAACGCCGTCCACAGCGCAGACGGCTGGCGGATCGCGCGGGCACTCACAGGACACCCGGCGCTCGCAAATTTCGCTCCGGCGGAGCCGTCCGACATTCTCGTCCCAGGCGCGGATCCGTGATTTTTCCCGTTTTTTCCTTGACAAAAAGACCGTTTGCGGGTACAATAGAGCCAGAACAAAATCGGACACAACCGGAGGTATCTATGGCAGCGAAGAAAAAAGTCGGCGACCTCATCAAGGAAGCGCGCACGAACGCGGGACTGACCCAGACCGCGCTCGCCGGAAAGATCAAGGGCCTCACCGCGAACGACATCAGCAAAGCGGAGCGGGGCGAAAAGGAGCTGACGAAGGATCAGCTCAAGTCCATCGCGAAAATCACCGGCGTGACCCAGAAATCCCTCCTCGAAGCATCGTCCGGCGCGAGCACGACCGCCTCGACCGCAAAGAAGAAGACCTCCTCCGCGAAGAAAAAGACCTCCACCGCGGCGACCACGTCGGTCAAGCTCACCGCGACGGAGAAGAAGCTCGTCGAAGCCTACCGCGCGGCGGACACGAAGACCCGCAAGAACGCGATGAACATCCTCAAAGGCACGGACAAGAGCACCGCGTCGATCGTCGAATCCTTCCTCACCGGGATCCTCACGAAGGAGATCACCGAAGAAGAGCTCGAGGACGAACCCGTGATCTACACCGTCGAAAAGGATGAAGAGGAATAAGACTCCGAAAGCTGCCGAACCCCGGCGGCTTTTTCGTTTGCGGGAAAACAAAAAAGACCCGGAGGTCTTTTCATGTTCTGCGGGCAACAGGACTTGAACCTGCACGGTTGCCCAACGGATCCTAAATCCGTCGCGTCTGCCAATTCCGCCATGCCCGCACGACGGGACCATTATAGCACATTTTTCTCCGCTTTGCAAGAGGAGACGGCGGGAATTGCGAATCACGAATGATGAATTATGAATGATGGAATGAAAGCGTGAAGAAGAAATAAGTGCGCTTCTCCGGTCTGCGCGCGGACACTTGCGGGGATGGATCGACCAAGTCGATTTTTTCTCCTGCGCGGCTGGCGGACAATGAGGGAAGGTTTTTTCGTGTCTTGCGCGCTGGCGCTTGCGGATGATGGATCTTGCAAATCCATAGTTTTTTTGTCCTTCCGGACGGGACCAGAGAGGACCCTCGGGCCGGGCCCTCTCTGGACTTTCCCGGCCCCAAAGGAG
>CACZSA010000280.1 GCA_902783705.1 uncultured Ruminococcus sp. | reverse complement strand
GGAAGATCTGCGCCTCCCCGGAGCAGGCCGCCCTTCGGATGAGCGCGCTTGCCCGCCGGGACGACGAAGCCCTCGAAGCCCTCGCGCGTGCGGAGATCGACGGGTATGACCGCGTACCGCGGGACCGCTTTGCCTCGCTCGACGGCGCCGTCGCCTCGCGGATCGTGCGCATCCTCGCGGATCGTGCGGGCGGACGGGTACCGGAGGAGGAGCACATCCGGGAGATCCTCGCGCTGGCGAAGAAACCGGGAGAGCGGCGCGTCTCCCTGCCCGGCGGGGTCGAATGCCGCATCGGAACGGAACATGTGACCGTTGCGCGGTACGAAAAGCCGGACGCCGATCCCCCGCCGTTCCGCTATCCGGAGGACGGGGAGCGCTATGACAACGGGCTCGCCGCGGTCGTATTCACCCCCGGCACGGAAGCCCCGCGCGCGTTTGAGGACGTCCCCGGTGAATATGAGGAAAATATTTACAAAATATCTATATCAGTGTCTTTGAACTTTGATAAAATGAAAGGCGCATTGCAGATCCGCGCGCGGAAAAATGGCGATCTCTACCGCTTCGGCGGCATGACGCGACGGGTGAAAACCCTCTTTTCCGACCGGAAGATCCCCCGCGAGCTCCGGCCTCTCCTTCCGGTGCTCGAGGACGGGGACGGCATTGTCTGGATTCCCGGCTTCCCTCCCCGCGACGGCGCTCGCTGGGACGGCACGGGAACGCCCCTCACAGTCACATGCGGCTATCGTAAAATCATTTTGACGGAGGAAACATCATGACGAAATCCGTACTTGACCGCGACATCGATCGCGTATTGCTCACCCAGGAAGAGATCCAGCGGGTCACCGCCCGGATCGCCGCCCAGATCGACCGGGACTTCCGCGCCTCGAAGCGCATCCTGCTGCTCGGGATCCTCAAGGGTTCCGTGGTCTTCATGGGGGATCTGATGAAGAAGGTGACCGTGCCGGTGGAGATCGACTTCATGAAGGTCTCGTCCTACACGAGCGGAACGGAGTCGTCCGGACGCATCAACATCCTGCTCGATCTCAACCGCGCCGATCTCTCGGAATGCGACATCATCATCGTCGAGGATATCATCGACTCCGGTCGCACGCTGTCCTATCTCGTCGAATACCTCCGGCTGGGCGGCGCGAAATCCGTACACACCTGCACCCTTCTCGACAAGCCGAGCCGCCGCGTGGTGGAATTCACGCCCGATTACGTCGGCTATGAGATCCCGGACGAATTCGTCGTCGGCTACGGGCTCGACTATGCGGAGCAGTACCGCACCCTGCCCTATATCGGCATCCTGAAGCCCGAAGTCTACACGAAGAAATAATCCCCGGCCGCGCGCCGCAGCACACGAAACACAACAGAGGATAATATGAAGTCAAGATTCAAGATTGCAATCTTTTACGTCGTCCTCTTCGCCGTCATCATTCTCGCCGCCGCCTCTCTCTGGCGGTCCATCCCGCAGGAAAAGCTCGTATATTCCAACATCATCGAGCTCTTCCGCAACGAGCGGGTCGAGCAGTTTGAGGTCGACGAGGACAACAATCTGACCATGGCGGTCCGGGTGACGCTCGCGGACGGGACCGAGGGACAGTCCGTGGTGACCTACCGTCTCCGCAGCCTCGAGCTCTTCATCTCGGATCTCGGCGAGCTGATCGAAGAACAGCATGAGGCTGGGATCATCACCTCCTACGATTATCCGCCGCCGGTCGCGATCCCGTGGTGGGTGTCGCTGATCCCGTATCTGATCGTGATCGTGCTGCTCATCGCCATGTGGGTGTTCATCATGAATCAGGCCACGGGCGGGAAGGGCACGAAGATCAACTCGGTCGGACGCGCGAGAGCCAAGCTCGTCACCGCGGACAAGGCGAAGGTCTACTTCAAGGACGTCGCCGGCGCGGACGAGGAGAAGGCGGAGCTCGAGGAGATCGTCGAATTCCTGCGCAACCCCGAGTATTTCACCAAGCTCGGCGCGAAGATCCCGCACGGCGTGCTGCTCGTCGGCCCTCCCGGAACCGGTAAGACCCTGATCGCCAAGGCGGTCGCGGGCGAAGCGGGCGTTCCCTTCTATTCGATCTCCGGTTCGGATTTCGTGGAAATGTACGTCGGCGTCGGCGCGTCCCGCGTGCGCGATCTGTTCGACACAGCGAAGAAAAATCCCGCCGCGATCATCTTCATCGATGAAATCGACGCGGTCGGTCGTCACCGCGGGGCCGGTCTCGGCGGCGGTCACGACGAACGCGAGCAGACCCTGAACCAGATCCTCGTCGAAATGGACGGCTTCGGTTCCTCCGACGGCGTCATCGTCATGGCGGCGACGAACCGTCCGGACATCCTCGACCCCGCGCTTCTGAGACCGGGCCGCTTTGACCGTCAGATCACGATGAATCCCCCGGACGTCAAGGGCCGCGAGGAGATCCTCCGGGTCCACTCCCGCAACAAGCCGCTCGAGGCGGACGTCGATCTCTCCGTCATCGCGAAGACGACCGTCGGCTTCACCGGCGCGGAGCT
>CACZSA010000279.1 GCA_902783705.1 uncultured Ruminococcus sp. | reverse complement strand
GGTGGCGGGGGTCGAACCCGCACGTCCTTGCGGACACTGGATTTTGAATCCAGGGCGTCTGCCAATTCCACCACACCGGCATAGGTGTTTTGAGGTGGGAAAAATGCGTTCTGATACTCTCTCGCGTTAGGCGGTCAGCGATGGAGGTACCCCCAAAAAAGGGGAACCTCTCCGGACTGCCGAAATAGCCCGGTGCTTCAAGCGATTCCCGGTCATGGATTCTCGTGGAAGATAGCGGAAGTTGATGTCTTTTGAGTCCGTTACGTTCACCGCTCCAGCGGGACGCACTTATTATACCGCATTCCGGGACGGATTGCAAGGGCTTTAAACAAAAAAGATTCCAGTTCATGGATGTGAAAAGAGTCGATTCTTGTCAGATCCTCTTGATTTTGTTGATATGGTGTGATATAATCACAATATATGGCAAGGGGTGATGATATGGGCTTTTTTGAGAAAATGTTCAAGAGCATTTCTGAAGATTGGTATATTTTTTTGGCAGTGGGGCTCTCGGGTATATGTCTGTTTTGTATTTGGTGGTCTGTAAAAGAGATAGATAAAAGTTTTGATCGTTGGAAAAACGAAAATCACTATTCGAAGCTGATTTATAATGTTTTGACAATTTCATATAACCTGTTTCTTACCCTTATAACTATTTTCCCTTTGTTGGGGATGTTTGGAACCGTAAAAGCTCTACTGAGCCTGAACTTTATGGATGAATCCGCAATGATGATTGCAAGAAACAGTTTTTTTGACGCATTAACATCAACTATGTGGGGGATTGTCTTTGCAGTAATTTTTAAGATTCTTAATGCTTTTATATCGACTTATGTGGAGGATAGTGTCAATAAGGTTTCGAGTTTGATTGATAACAAAGCTACAAATATCGGTGTACGTTCAGGCCTTGGCAAAGCGGTGAGAAAATGAAGCATAAGGATGTTATCCTTGACTTTACTTCACTTCTTGACGTCATCCTCATCATTCTGTTTTTCTTTGTTCTGTACAGCACATTTGATGCAGAAAAACAGATTGAAGCCAAATCTGCTGAGTATGAGGCACAATACGAACAGAAACTTGAAAAACTCAAAGATGATGAGGAACTGCTTATTGAAGAGCGAAACAATATACAAAAAAGAGAAGAAGAACTTAAAGAAGAATGGAGTTTGCTGGAAACAGTAAATGAAAATGCAGTTAAGAATCAACAAGCCCTCCTTGCATTCGATCAGGGAACAATGCTTTCGTTCAGCTTGCAAAAAAAAGATGATCAAGAAGAATGGCAATTGAGTGCGTTGCGGAAAAATCCGTTAACCAAAGATGATGAAACAATCGGAACAATACTGTCTGGAGAATATGACGATCTTCCAGATGAAATCTATAGTATTATCAAACAAGCAGGATTTAATGAAAATGAAGTTTTGATTATTACTTTCGTGTATGATGGTAGTGTTATAGGTACTCATCGTCTGTATTTGGATATCACAGAAGCATTTCGTGTTATACAAGAGTCAAGGAAAAATGTTTATCTGAACACAATAAATACATCAAGGTGAGGCTTGATATGAAGAAAAATATGAAGAAAAAGAAAAGTGGTGGATTAGTTGTCACCGGGGTCGTTCTCGTTGCGATTTTAACACTTTTCGGAATGGATAAAATGGGACTTGGATTTGGCGATGGGGTGGGGTTCAGCCTCGGCAACAAGAGCCAAGATACCAGTATGGGCGAAGATACAACGCTTATAAGTGAACCTGTTGAGGCGGAGAGTCTGGACTCTGACATGGAGAACGAGGTTGAAGAGGAATTTGTTACTCCAGAGACTATCGAGATTCGGATTCAAGGACGTGAGTATAATTATCAGAATATCACCTATGGGAACAGTGAGCACACGATAGATGATCTGCTCGCAATACTTAGTGAGTATGACAAAGATATCTACATTGATTTGATTGTGGAGGATACTGCGACAAAAAACGCTGTTGATGATTTGTTAAATAGTTTGAGAGATATTGGTTTTACAAATATCCGAAAATAGGCTGCATTCTGTGGGAAACGCATAGCAATAGAGGACAAGAATAGTCTTGTCCTCTGTTATTTATACGGAGTCGAAGTACTGGAATAAGTGTGGGAGAAGGGAAGAATCTGAGAATTGCCCCGAATTTCCGAAACCCCTTGCAAAATCCCCGCAGATTGACTATAATGAAGGAGATTACAGATTTCGCCGGAGAGCTCCGGCTGCGTCACAGAAAGGAACCCACCATGGTTTTATCCACTCAGACAGACAACCTGTTCCATCGCTTCGGCGCGGACCGTGCGATCCCGATCTTCGCGGAGGCGGGATTCGACGCCATCGACTACTCCATGTTCGCGATGACCGGCGACGACTGCCCGCTCAACACCGTCGATCCGGAGAAATACGGGAACGAACTGCGCAAAAAGGCGGAGGCCGCCGGGCTCTTCTTCAATCAGGCGCACGCGCCGTTCCCCGGCTGGCGGGCGGGAGACGAGGCCTACAACGCGAAGATGCCGGGCCGCATCGCGCAGTCCATCCGCATCGCGGGCGTTCTCGGCGCGAAGGCGATCGTCGTGCATCCCATCGCCTACACGGTCGGCGGGGAGGAGCAGAAGCGCGTGAATTTCGAATACTACCGCGCCCTCGCTCCGGTGGCGAAGGAATACGGCATCAAAATCGCGCTCGAGAACATGTGGGGCTACGACGGACGCCGCGGCTATATCATGCCGAACGTCTGCTCCTTCGGGCAGGATCTCGCCGAGTACTATGACGAGCTCGCCGATCCCGACGTCTACACGGTCTGCCTCGACCTCGGTCACTGCGGACTGGTCGGGGACGAGCCGGACGCCGCGATCCGGGTCCTCGGGCACGACCGCCTCGGCGCGCTGCATGTCCACGACAACAACTACAAGGCCGACAACCACACCGTCCCGTACGACTACGGCATGAAGATGAACTGGGACGCCATCACGAAGGCCCTCGGTGAGATCGATTACAAGGGCGACTTCACGTTTGAGGCCGACGCGTTCCTCGGGCGGTTCGACGAGGAGACCGTCCCCGCCGCGGTGAGCTTCATGGCGGCGATCGGACGGCGGCTCATCGCGAAGATCGAGAAGGCGAGGACGAAATGATTCTCGAAAAGAAGGGAAAGGCGCATAAGCCCCCGGTCCTGTCGGCGGTCGCTGACATCTCCGCAAAGGCCCTCGACGCGGCGAAGGAGCGGGGATACCGGGAGGGCATGCGCGAAGGACGGCGCGAACAGCGGAAGAAGGACACGCCCGTGCTCCTCATCGCGGTGGCGGCGACGGCGGCTCTCGCGCAGATTCCGTACCTGACGCTCGCGCTGGTGAAGCGGAAAAAGGAGCGGGAGGAGGAGGCGCGCCGCGCGTCGGAGGCAGAGATGAAATTCATTGAGAGCGTGCGCGGCAGGCTCCTGCGGGACATCGAACGCTTCCGGAAGAAATAACGCATCGAAAAAAGGGCTGATCCGTCTGTGAACGGAACGGCCCTTTCTCTATGAATTATACCGCTTCGATGCGGGACAGCGTGATCACGTGCTCACCGAGACGACGGGCGGCATCCGCTTCGTCCGCGCGGCAGGTCAGCACGATCGTCTGTCCGCCGTCCGCGAGTGTCGCGAGGAAGCCCGCCGTGCGCTCCGCGTCCATGTGGGCGAAGCTCTCGTCGAGGATCACCGGGGGACGCTCGCCGTGGAACATCTCGTCCGCGAGGGCAAGACGGAGGCTCAGGTACGCGAGGTCCGCCGTGCCGCGGCTGAAATTCTCCTGCGGGACGACGTCCGAGCCGTCCGCGAGGGAGCACCGGAAGCCGTCGTCGAGGAGCATCCGGTCGTAATTCCCGCTCGCCCGGCGAACCCGCTCCGAGGCCGCCTCGGCGATCCGCGGGATGACGCCGCGCCGGAGGGTCTCGCCCGCGTCCCGGATCGCCTGATGGGCCATTTCGAGGGCGTCGTGCCTGAGCGTCAGCTCTTCGATCCGCTCGTCCGCCGCGCCGATGAGGGTGTCGAGCTCATCCGCCGGGCGTGAGACCTCGCCGACCGCCGCCAGCTTTTCTTCAAGCCCCGCCCGACGCTTTTCCGCGGCGCGGAGCGCGTTGTCCGTGAATTCCCGCTCGCCGATCAGGGTCTTGATGTCGCTCTGGCTCATCGCCGCGGCCTCCCGTCCCCATTCGGTCGAGAGGACGTTGTGCGCGTCGAGCTCCGCTTCGGAGACGTTCACGTCCTCGAGCTGCTCGCGCAGAACGCTGAGACGCCCTTCGAGACGGCTGCGGCGCGCGGCGAGCTGTTCGCGGTCTGCGGCGGCTTCATCGGCCTTTTTGTGCAGAGCCGCGAGGGTCTCGTAGATGTCGTCCGATTCTTCGATCCCCGCGCGCGAGGCCAGATCCCGGACCCGCGTGAGGGCCGCGCCGTACCGGAGCTTCGCCGCTTCGAGGGAATCGAGCATCCGTCTCCGCTCGCCGCCCGACGCGCTTTCCCGTTCAAGGACGTGCAGGCGCTCGCGCACAGCGAATTCGATCTCGTCGGCGGATTCGGCGTTCCACTCCTGCAGGCTCTCCGTGAGCGCCGCGGAGGTGCCGACGTGACGGATCACCGCGACGACCGCCCCGGTCATGAGCAGCAGCGAGAGCACGAGGGGGACCGGATAGACCGGATGCCCGTTCACCGCGAGAGCCAGCGAGACGCCCAGCCCGATGACGGACGCCGCCGCCAGACCGAGCGCCACTGCAAACTCCCCGCGCGACCGGGAGGCCAGCTGCCGGACCCCTGCGATCGCCGCGAGCGGATCCGGAATGTTGTCACCGACGACCGAGTTGAGCGTGTCCATTTTCAGAGCGTCCGAGTCCTCGTAGGGATCGAAGCGGTCCTCGGGCTTCGCGCGGGAGAGGATATCGGCGGGCAGGGGACCGTCCTTCGGGATGATCCCGTCGTCCTCTTCCTCCTCATCTTCCTCGTATTCCTGTGCGCGGAAGGGGGACGGACGCGGCTCCGCGGGGATCCCTCCCTCGGCGGGGAAGCGTTCGAGATAGGCGGCGCGCTGTTCGTCGTAGGCCCGGATCTCGCGCTCGGAATCGCCGAGGAGGGCTTCCGTCCCTTCGGAGAAGGGGGAGGCGGCGAGGGCCTGCATGGCGGATTTCAGCTTCGAGAGCTGGCTCTCCGCCTCGTCCGCCGCGTCGATGCGCCGCTTCAGGGTGATCTTTTCGAGCGCGTCGAAGATCCCCTCATGGCGCGCGCGATCCTCCTCGAGCTCCCCGATTCGGCGGCGGATATCGTCGAGGGACGCGGAGAGGGAGAGGATCTCGGCGGTTTTCGCGGCGCTTGAATTCCGTTCGGCGAGCAGGGCGGCGCGGCGTTCCTTGAGATCCGCGATCTCGCCGCCTCCGTTCCGCTTTGAGAGCTCGCGGCGCAGATCGTCAAGCTGCTTCTCCGCCCGCCGGATGTCGACGTTCTCGTCCGCCGAGGCGAGCAGGTTTTCGACCGCGGTCCTCGTGCCGCCGGCTGCCTGCCCGACGGGGGATTCGGGACGGACGGAGACCTGCGAGACGAAGCAGGTGCTCGTGAAGACGTCCTCCGGCACGCCGAAGAAATACATCCCCGGCTCCTCGCCCGTGAGGATCTCGCCGCTCGACTGGTTGACGATGCGGATGCGCTCGCCCGTGGGCGTGAGGGACCGCTCGATCCGCCAGAGCACGCCGTCCCCGGCCTTTGCGAGGAGGTACCCGGAGGCGGTCCCCGTCCGGCTGTTCATGTAGCGCGCGCGCTCGGATACGCCGCTCTTTCCCGTGCGGGAGGAGAGGCCGTAGAAGATGAACTTCACGAATGCGGCGACGGAGGATTTTCCGCTCTCGTTCGGTCCGATGAGGATGTTCGCGCCGTCTGCGAGGTCGAGGGTGAAGTCCTCGAGCCCGCCGAAGGACGCGATATGGAGGGATTGAATGATCATGGCTGACCTTTCCGATACGGATGATTCAGGTTTGGATGGGAGGCGGACGCACCCGCTCAGACGACGCGTTCGCCGTTCAGGAGGACGGCCTCGGGCGCGGTTCCGGCGAGCATGATGTCGTCCGCCGCGAGCACGAGATCCGCGTCCTTGCCGACCTCGATCGATCCGACGCGGTCCTCGATCCCGATGTGCTTCGCCGGGTTGATCGTGATGGCGCGGAGGGCGTCGAACGGGTCCATTCCGGCCTTGACGGCGAGCCCGGCGCAGAGCGGAAGGTATTCCTGCGGGATGACCGGGGCATCGGTGATGATGCTGACGGAGAGTCCGGCCTTCGCGAGGATGCCGGGGGTCTCGAAGGTCTTGTAGAGAAGCTCGGATTTCGAGGCGGAGGTGAGGGACGGACCGACGGCGACGGGATAGCCCGCGCGGACCAGCTCGTCCACGATGAGGTGACCTTCGGTGCAGTGCTCGATCGTGAGCTTCACGCCAAATTCCTTCGCGATGCGGATGGCCGTGCAGATATCGTCGGCACGGTGCGCATGGGCCTTCAGCGGGATCTCGCCGCGCAGAACGGGCAGCATCGCTTCGTATTTCATGTCGAAGCCGGGACGCTTCGAGGGATCGTCGCCCGCCGCGTCGAGCTTCTGCATGTATTCGCGTGCCTTGAAGAGCGTTTCGCGGAGCTTCGCCGCCACGGACATGCGCGCGGAGACGCCCTTTGACGCGTAGCACCGCTTCGGATTCTCGCCGAACGCGCATTTCATCGCCGCCTCTTCCTTGACGAGCATGTCGTCGACGCAGTTGCCGTGGAGCTTGATCGCAACGAAGGTGCCGCCGATGACGTTCGAGGAGCCGGGGCCTGCGCAGACGGTGGTGACGCCCGCCCGCAGCGCGTGGGGGATGGCGAGGTCATGGGGATAGAAGCTGTCGACGGCGCGGAGCTGGGGCGTGACGGGATCATTGTATTCGTTGTAATCCTGTCCGGGCCCGCCGATGCCGTAGTCGTCAAGGCCGATGTGGCTGTGTGCGTCAATGAGACCGGGATAGACCCGGAGTCCCTCGGCTTCCAGAATCTCCTCACCGTGGAGCGGGGGAAGGGAGGGTGCGATCGCGGCGATCTTGCCGTTTTCGGTGCGGATATCCGCGCGGTAAGGCTCGCGGCGGACGGCGTCATATACGGTTCCGTTTCGGATAAGCATGGGAGGACCTCCGTGAATGAAATGGGGGATCGGCGCATGGGCCGCTTTGTCTCCATTATATCAAATGCGGCGCCCGATGTCAACGCGCGCGGGGAAAAAAGAGCGGAATCGGCGCGGGAGAGCGTCATGGGGACGGGCAGGGAAGAGGACATCCGGATTTTCCGGGAAAACTTTGAAAAATACGGAAGAAATTTTCAAAACCCCTTGACTCGAATGAGGTTTTCTATTATAATATAGGTATCATCCAAACTCATGACAAGGAGATTATTCCGTGAACCGTATTAAACTGCTCCGCAAGGAGAAAAAAATCTCGCAGGTCAAGCTGGCGGAGGTCCTCGGCGTCCACCAGACCGCCATCAGCCAGTGGGAGACCGGACGCACGAATCCGGACCTCGACACGGCGAAGAAGCTGGCGGCGTACTTCAACGTCACCCTCGACTATCTGCTGGCGGGCGAGGAATTCCGCAATCCGGCCCTGCCGACGTCCGCGGCGACGGAGGAAGAACGCGCCGGGATGCTGCCCGCGATCCGCCACCGCTTCCCGCTGCTCGGCGATATTGCCTGCGGTGAGCCGATCTTCGCGGACGAGGACAAGGAAAGCTATGTCGACGTCATCGCGGACATCGAGGCGGATTTCTGCCTGCGCGCGAAAGGCGACTCGATGATCAACGCACGGATCTGCGACGGGGACCTCGTGTTCATCAAGCAGTCCCCGATGGTGGAGAACGGTGACATCGCGGCGGTCATCATCGGAGGCGAAGCGACGCTCAAGCGGGTGTACTACTATCCGGAGCGGAACAAGCTGGTGCTCGCGCCGGAGAACTCGCGCTACGAGCCGTTCGTGTACATCGGGATGGAGCTCGAGGAAGTCCGGATCCTCGGCAAGGCCGTGGCGTTCCAGAGTACGGTCCGGTAATAGACAGGTGTCATCAGAGACCGCATGCGGAAAGTGTGCGGTCTTTTTTTCATCAAAAAAGAAAGCCCCCGCAAGGAGCTTTCTTCCGTTTATCTGTGTTCAGTTATGCCGCGCGCGCACGACGGAGAACGCCTCCTCCGCCACCGCGACCGTTTCGGCAATGTCCTCGTCCGTGAGGGACGCGTTCACGAAGTGGTTATGATGGTTCGTGAAGAAGATGCCGCGGCGCACGCATTCCGCGATCCATTCCTGATGCAGCATCAGGCTCTCGTCGTTCGCGATCCGCAGGTAGAACAGTGACGGGATGCCCGAGACGTGCAAATCGAATCCGTAGTCCGTCGCCTTCTTGATGAGCTCGCGGCGCAGCTTCTCGCCCTTCTCGATCAGGATGCGCGGGCAGTCGAGGCGCTTCATCTTCTCGATGCACGCGATGCCCGCCGCGAATGGGACCGCCGACAGCCAGTAGCTCCCCGTGTAGGACATCGAGGAGATCGTGTTCTTCATGAATTCCTTGCCGCAGAGCGCGGAGACGTTGTAGCCGTTCGCGATCGCCTTGCAGAAGCAGATCATGTCCGCCTCGAAGCCGAAATAGTGGTCGCTGCCCGCGATGTCAAGCCGGAAGCCCGCGCGGACGTCGTCCACCACGAGGACCGTCGAGTTGTCCGTGCACAGCTTGCGCAGCTTCTTCCAGAATCCCTCCGCCGGGAGCTCGTTGTCCTTGAAGTTCCCGTGCATGTAGGGCTGCGCGATGACCGCCGCGATCTCGTCCTTGTT
>CACZSA010000278.1 GCA_902783705.1 uncultured Ruminococcus sp. | reverse complement strand
CTCCTCCCTCTCCTTTGGGGCCGGGAAAGTCCAGAGAGGGCCCGACCCGAGGGTCCTCTCTGGTCCCGTCCGGAAGGACAAAAAAACTATGGATCTGCAAGATCCATCATCCGCAAGCGTCAGCGCGCAGAGGAAATAAAGGATTCAGCCCTGAAAAAGGGGAACGGATTGCCGGCGCATCTGACACATCATGTGCAGTTGACAAAACGGTCACACGTCCGCAACGCTCGCCTTTTGCCCGCGGGGGCTCCCCGCCCGCATGCGTCAGCGCGCTTACAAAACGTCCTTGCCGAAAGTGCGCTCGCTTGCGCCTCCGAGCGCTGCCTGGTTTCTTTCGCTGAAAAACAGACACTGCTGCAAATACCCGGCCCACTTGCCGAAGGGCGCGCGATCGAGGCCTCCCGGATACCGCCGCGCGAGGGATTTCTTCATCCACACGTCCACCGGGAACGCCTCGGTGCGGTGAAAGCCGAACAGCAGGACGCACGAGGCGACCTTCGGCCCGACGCCCCGGATCGTCATGAGCTCCGCCTGCGCCGCGTCATAGTCCGCACTCCCGGCGATCCGCGCAAGAGAGACCTCCCCGTCCAGCACCCGCTCCGCCGCGTCCGCGAGGTATTTCGCCCGGAATCCGCATCCGAGGGCATAGAGCCCGTCCGCCCCGATCCGAAAGAGATCCTCCGGCGTGGGGAACCGTCCGCAGGCACGCACGAGCCGGGCGACGATCCCGCGGATCCGGGGGATATTGTTGTTCTGCGAAAGGATGAAGGTGACGAGCGTCTCCCACGGCTCCTGACGGAGGATGTGGATGCCCCGCCCCGCCGCGAGCGCGTCCGCCGTCTCCCGCAGGGCGGCCTCCGTGTCGTCCGGGCGGCCAACGGGACCGACGCGAGGATGGCGCGCTCGGCCTCTTCGCAGTCCTCGTCGAGCGCGAGATAGCCGTACCACCGCGCGGCGAAGGTCTCGGGCGTCACCCCGCCGAGGATCAGCACCCCCGGATCGCGCCCGTCGACCGTGATCCGCGTCTCCCGGGCGGAATCCTCACACGCCGCGCCCTCGACATAGGCCGGATCGCCGCCGACCGGGGAGAACCGGAAGGTCTGCCCGCAGTCGAAGGTCTTGGCGACGGAATACCCCGGCGCGCGGACGCGGACAAACGGCACCCCCGCCGAGGTCCACGCGTCGAGGATGCAGTCGGATGGGGTCATGGGGGGCCTCCTTCTTTGTCCGTCGTTCTTTACTCAGTCAATTCCCACCATTTATACTCTGCCCATGTCTCCCCGTTTAAGACGATGGGATCCGATGTTCCCTGCACGACGATTTCCTTCGGCTTTTCGCTGAGGGCAAAATAGAACAGGTAGAAGTATTCCTTCCGCTCCATGTCCCATTGCAGCTGCGTCCTCTCCGCGCTCACTTCGGAGCCGTCGTTCATCCGGAGCAGGACCGAGAAACCGATCCGGTAATCCGTCGATGCGGTCCCGTCCGCGTTGAACGTGATCGGGACGAGATCCCCGCTCGGCTGCACGAACGCGAGGCGGAGTTCTCCCTCCTCCGTGAATCGCATATTGCACAGGGTAATTCCGTTCAGGTAATTGATCTGTCCGCCGGGATTGAAAAGCTCCGGCGCCGGCTTGATCACATGGAAGGTATTGAAATTGGTGATTGCGTGGGAGCGTACATCCGCGGAATCGGGGATCACCATGTCCGCAAGCTTCGTGCAGAAGTCAAAGGACTGCGAGTCAAGAATGATTCCGTTGTCCGGCAAAACAACGCGCGTCAGCTTCGTGCAGTTGCAGAACGCCCTGTGTCCGATTTCCAGCACGCTGTCGGGAATCACGACGCTTCTGATTGCGGAATCCTCAAACACGCGTGCCGCGATGGCGGTCACACCGTCCGGAATCACAACATCCTTCGCACGTCCGATATATTCCGTCACAACACCATCTTCGATGACAAAATCCTCCGGTTTGGACTCCGAAGAACAGCCCGCCGCAGTCAGGATCATCAGGAACAAAAGCAGAATCGCGAGAAACGAGAGAGACTGTTTTTTCATGGGAACCTCCTGTGAAAGGGATCTGAAAGGCATGCCGCCTATTATGAATCCATTATATCACAGAGTTCCGATGATGTAAATGATAATTTAAAGAAATTCAAGCGAAAGAATCAAACGCGGAAACCCGCTTATTTCGTCTCTCCGATATACGGCCAGTACTGCCGCAGGTAGTCGATCCCGGACCAGAGCGTCATGACCGTCATCACGGCGATCGTGACGTAGGACAGAAGATGCCACTCGGTGAACGGGCGGAAGGGCAGAATCACCGGCTCGAGGAGCACGCAGACAATGCAGATCATCTGCGTCGTGGTCTTGACCTTTCCGAGCCACGCCGCGGCGATGACCTTTCCGGCCTTCTGCGCGCAGACGAGCCGCAGGGACGTCACGGCGAATTCGCGGAAGATCACGACGACGGCGGCCCATACGAACACCGGGCGCAGGTAGTCGAACTTCACGAGGATGCCGAGCATCGCCGCCATCACGAGGAACTTGTCGGCGAGGGGATCCATGAACTTGCCGAAATCCGTGATGAGGTTGTACTTCCGCGCGATCTTGCCGTCGATCATGTCGGTGAGCGAGGTCACGGCAAACACCGCGGCGGTCAGGATGCGCAGGGCCGTGTCCCCGATCGGCAGCGGCACGCAAAGGAGCACGAGAAACACGGGAACCATGAAAATGCGGAACATGGTGAGCTTGTTGGGAAGATTCATACGTTTGTACCTCTGTATGTATTGTGCGGGGAGGGAATACGAATTAAGAATTAAGAATTATGAATGGCACAGATGAAGTAATAAGTAAGAAGGAAGAGGTAAGAAGTGCGGTAGAAATCCGTTTCACGGATTTCATTGAATTACAAGGCCGGACACGAACCGGCTGCACCTTCATTGAGTGGAGGTCTGACACGGACAAGCCAACCAACCCGGCGTTGAGCGTATCATGTTACATTCAGCTTAACTAACCGGGAACAGCCCTGTAATCCTGAAATGAGACAGGCTTAGCCCCTATTGAACGGAGCTTCCGAATGATACATGAGGTTGAACCCGAGGGGGT
>CACZSA010000277.1 GCA_902783705.1 uncultured Ruminococcus sp. | reverse complement strand
CATCGGCTTTTCGCACATGACGTGCTTGCCGGCCTCGAGGGCGTCGACCGTGATGAAGCTGTGGGCGCGGTTCGGGGTGCAGACGTGAACGACGTCGATGGTCTTGTCCTCGAGGAGCTTGCGGTAGTCCTCGTAGACCTTCGCGTCCGCGGTACCGTACTGCTTCGCAGCCTTTTCCGCGCGCTCGACGATAATGTCGCAGAACGCGACCATTTCAACGCCCGGAACCTTCTTGAGGGAAGGCATGTGCTTGCCGTTTGCGATACCGCCGCAGCCGATGATACCGACTCTGATGGTGTCAATAGCGCTCATTTTGGATATCCTCCGATATGTAAGTAGTCTTTTTCGTGAGAGCAAACCTCTCCGTTTCCTATCATAGACGAATCCGCCGTTTTTTTCAAGGGGAATTGATTGAAATTTCTCCGCTTTTGTACGATTTGGAGGTTTCACCAACTTGTCGTCATTCCAATTGTGCAGAACATCCAAAAAAAGAGAGACGGGTCCGCGCACAGAACGGGACCCGCCGATGGGATAATTCGGTTTACGATGCTTTGGATTTTCCATCCTTCTCAGGCGTGACGCGCTTGATGACCAGGCCGTATTCGCCCTGCCGCTCGCCGGACCAGATGATGTGCCGCGGACATTTCTCCACGCACTTGTCGCAGCCCGTGCACTTCGCGTAATCGATGTGTGCGACGAAGCTGTCGACGACGATCGCGCCTTCGGGGCAGTTCTTCTGGCAGAGCTTGCAGGAGATGCAGCCGACGTCGCAGACCTTGCGGGTGTTCTTGCCGTCGTCCACGGACATGCAGCCGACCCAGTGCTTCGCGTCGAAGGGGATCAGGCGGATGATGCTCTTCGGGCAGGCCGCTACGCAGACGCCGCATCCGCGGCACTTCTTATAGTCGACCACCGCGACGCCCTGCACGACCGAGATCGCCTCGAACGGACAGGATTTCACGCAGGTGCCGAGGCCGATGCAGCCGTTCTTGCAGAGCTTGTCGCCGCCGCCGATCCGGGACGCCGCGATGCAGTCCGGGACGCCGTCGTAGATGTACTTCTTCTTTGCGTACTCGCTCGTGCCGGAGCACATGACCTGCGCGCGCATCCGCACGGTGGGAGCCGCCTCCACGCCCATGATCTCCGCGACCTTTGCGGCAACCTCCGCGCCTCCGACGGTGCAGGCGTTGACCTTGGCCTCGCCCTTGGAGACCGCCTCCGCGAGCGCCGCGCATCCGGAATAGCCGCATCCGCCGCAGTTCGCGCCCGGAAGACATTCGGCGATCGCTTCCGCCTTCTCATTCTTCGGGACCGCGAAGATCCGGGACGCCGCGGCAAGCAGAATCCCCATGAGCACGCCGAGGCCGATGAATATCAGAACCGGGATGAAGATGTTGCCCATCTTGATCTCCCCCTTATCAGAATCTCATTCCGGAAAAACCGGAGAACGCCATGGCCGCGAGCCCGGCGGAAATCAGCAGGAGCGGGAATCCGCGGAAGGCCTTCGGCGGATCGGCAAAGTTCAGACGCTCGCGCACGCCCGCGAAGATGCAGATCGCCAGCGTGAAGCCGAGCGCGGCGGAACAGCCGAAGACGACGCTTTCGATGAAGGAGTACCCTTCCTCGATGTTGACGAGCGCCGCGCCGAGCACCGCGCAGTTGGTGGTGATGAGCGGCAGATAGATGCCGAGGGCGGAATAGAGCACCGGGACGAATTTGCGCAGGAACATCTCAATGAACTGCACGAGCGTCGCGATGACGAGGATGAAGGCGATGGTCTTGAAATACTCCAGGCCGAACGGCACAAGGAGGTAGTAGTACACCGCGTAGGTCGCGGCGGAGGACAGCGTCATGACGAACGTCACCGCCATGCCCATGCCGAGCGCGGTGGACGGTTTGTCCGACACGCCGAGGAACGGGCAGCACCCGTAGAAACGGGAGAAGATGAAGTTCTGGGTGAGGATCGCCGTGAACATAATCATGAAGATATTGCTCATCTCACGCGTCCTCCTTTCCCTGCTCCGCCGCGGGCTCCGGCGTGTTCTCCGTCTCCGGTGCCGCGGGCTCTTCCGCTGCGGTCTGTTCCGGCCCGGGTCCTTCGGCGACTGCCGGACGGCGCACGATCTTGCCGGTATCGGGATCGCGCATCAGGGTCTCGTGGAATCCGCCGTCGATCGCGTCGAGCTCGATCTTCTTCCGTCTCGCGCGTTCCTCGGAGGAATACTGGATCTTCTGCACCAGCGCGATCAGGCAGCCGAGCGTCAGGAACGCGCCCGTCGGCATGAGGAAGATCGACGCGGGCTTGTACCATGCGCCGAGGATCTGCACGCCGCCCGAGCCGTCCGCCGCCGCGAAGAGCGCGCCCGTCCCGATCAGCTCGCGGACGAAGGCGATGCAGGTGAGCGCCAGCGTGAAGCCGATGCCCGTCGCGATGCCGTCGCAGAAGGACTCAAGCGGTCCGTTCTTCGAGGCGAACGCCTCCGCGCGCGCGAGGATGATACAGTTGACGACGATCAGCGGGATGAAGAGGCCGAGGGCCTTGTTGATCGCCGGGAAATACGCCTTGATGAGGAGCTCCACGGCGGTCACGAAGCCGGAAATAATGACAATGTAGGATGCAATGCGCACCTGCTTCGGAATGATTCGGCGCAGGAGCGAAATGAAGAGGTTCGAGAAGGCGAGCACCACGATGACCGCCGCGCCCATCCCGAGGGCGTTTACCACCGACGTGGTCGTCGCAAGGGTCGGGCACATGCCGAGAAGCTGAACAAACGTCGGGTTGTTCGTCAGGATCCCTTCCTTGAAAATGCCGGAAATCGATTTTTTCATATCCGCTCACGCTCCTCACGGCCCGAAGACCCATCCGCCGGGCTTCACGGGAGCCTCGGTTTCTTCGGGTTCAGGTTCGGGTTCGGTAATCAGGATACTGCCGCCGGGGATCTCCTCTTCGGGTTCGGTGATCTCCGTCACATCCGGGACGTC
This sequence comes from uncultured Ruminococcus sp., assembly GCA_902783705.1. Taxonomy (GTDB): domain Bacteria; phylum Bacillota; class Clostridia; order Oscillospirales; family CAG-272; genus UMGS1696. Next base: position 18,839 of record CACZSA010000277.1, on the reverse strand, counting down.
AGGCGTCTCGGGCTGGACTTCAGGCTCCTCCTCGACGGGCTCCGGTTCCACATAGGGTTCCGGCTCCGGTTCCGTCACGACCGGGGTCTCGGGCTCAGGCGTCCATGTCTGCGCGGGCTGTTCCGGTTCGGGTGTCCACGTCTGGGCAGGCTGCTCCGGTTCGGGCGTCCATGTCTGCGCGGGCTGTTCGGGTTCCGGTGTCCACGTCTGGGCGGGCTGCTCCGGCTCGGGCGTCCATGTCTGGGCGGGCTGCTCCGGTTCGGGCGTCCACGTCTGGGCGGGCTGCTCGGGTTCCGGCGTCCATGTCTGGGCGGGCTGTTCCGGCTCGGGTGTCACAGTCTGCGTCGGTTCGGGCTGCGTGGGCTGTGCGGGCTCGGGCTGGGTCGGCTCGGGCTGTGCAGGCTGTGTCGGCTCGGGCTGCTCCGGTTCAGGCTGAACAGGTTCGGGATGGGTCGGCTGAGGTGTCTCAACCTCCGGCGCGGGTTCCTCGTCCTCGGGAGCGGGCTCCTCGACGGGAGTCTCCTCCGCAGGCGCTTCCGTCTCCGGTTCTTCCTCCGCCGGTACTTCGTTCTCAGACGCTTCGGTCCCGGGCTCTTCCGGTTCGGTTGTTTCGGTCACAGGCTCTTCGACAGTCTTCGGGAGCGTTTCGGTCGGCTCCTCTTCGGCGGCCTGCTCTTCGTTCTCAGCTTCATGCGCGTCGACGATGCGGAGCGGCTCGTCGCCGTTGTCGGTGTTCTCCGGCTGGGCCATAATGAAATCGAGGGACGCGAGGGATGCGCCGAGGGATCTTGCCGCGTCATTCAGGTCGACGGGGACCTCGAGCGCCTGATTCACGCCCTGTGCGATCGCGCGCGAGGAGAAGGTCGCGCCGGTGATGCCGTCGATGTTCTCGCCGATCGTCACCGGGTCGCGCACGCCCTTGAAGCGGGAGAGGAAGCTCTCGCTCTGGACGCGGGTGCCCGTGCCGGGGGTCTCCTGAATGTCGACGATGCGGATGCCGTTCACCGCATGCTCCGAATTGAGGCCGACCATCATGGAGATGTCGCCGATGTAGCCGGAGCCGACCGCGTTGACGCAGTAGCCGACGATCACGTTGTCGCGCAGGACGACATACACCGTTTCGCCGTCGTCCGCCGTATATTCGCGGATATCGTTCCCCTCCGGGAAGACCGCGAGGATCGCTTCATTCTTTTCGCGCTCGATGTTCTGGGCAATCACGCTCTGTGTCGCGCCGTGGATGACCGCGAGAAGCAGGGCCACGCCCGCACAGATCCCCGTAAGGACTGCCACCGTGCGCACGAGGTAGCTCTTCGAGCTCTCATCGACGGTCTTCTTCTCGCGCGGCTTCACGACCGCCGGTTCACGGTTCCGCTTTGCCGCCAGTCCGGCGAGGATCGATGAGGCGCGGGAGGTCTTCTCCTTCGCGGGCCGCTCGTCTCTCTCCGGTGCGGGCTTTCCGGATTCATCTCCGGCGGGCGTCTCCGGTTCGTCGATCGTGTCGAACAGGACCCGGGTGTCGGTCACGGGTTCCATGGCGGAGATCTCCGCGAGCACGTCGTCGCCGCCCTTGGTATTCCCTTCCGGCTTCGGTTCCTCGTCCTTCACCGGGGCAAACGCCGCGAGAAAATCGTCGACCGCGCGACCTTCCTCCGCCCGGATAGGTTCGGCCTTCGTCTCGGGCTTCTTCTCCGGCTTCGGCTCGGGCTTTTTCGGCTCGGATTCTTTCTCCGGCTTCGGCTCAGGCTTCTTCGGCTCGGATTTTTTCTCCGGCTTCGGCTCGGGTTTCTTCGGTTCCGCGGTCGCAGGCTGTTCTGCCTCGGGCTTTTTCGGAGGCGTCGCGGGGACCGCAGGGGTCTCGGGGATCACCTCGGGAATATCGAAAGCGAAGACGTCGTCCGGCACGGGATCGGCGGGCTTTTTCGCCGTCTGCTCGGCGGGCGAGGGATCATCGAATTTCAGATCGATGCTCCACGAGCCGTCCGCCTCACCGGGACGTTCGTTTTTATCGTTCAGATTTGCCATTCGTTTTACCTCCAAAACGGCGGGGCATGGTCACCTTATCGATGTACCACACAAGCAGGTTCATAATGAGGATGGAGAAGGACACGCCCTCCGGGTACGCGCCGAAATAGCGGATCAGCACCGTGATCGCGCCGCATCCCACGCCGAAGATCAGGCGTCCGACGGGCGTCACGGGCGAGGTCGAATAGTCCGTCGCCATGAAGATCGCACCGAGCAGCAGACCGCCCGAGAAGATCTCGTAGAGCATGAATTCGTATGCAATTCCGTTCGACTGCGGGAACAGGAGGGTGAGGAGCGCGACCGTTCCGATGTAGGCGACGGGGATCTGCCAGGTGATGACCTTCTGCACGAGCAGGTACACGCCGCCCGCCACGAGCAGGAGGGAGGAGACCTCGCCGATGCAGCCGCTCATGTTGCCGACGATCATGCCGAAGAGATTGGTCTCCGGGAGCGCGCCGGTCTTCAGGGCTGCGAGAGGCGTGGCGCCGGCGACGACGTCCGTGTCCGCGAGATTGACGGCAAGGGAGGTGACCTTCTCGCCGACCGCCGGGAACAGGCTCATCGAGGATGCCCACGAGAACAGGAACACGCGCGCGGCGAGGGCGGGATTGACGAAGTTCTTGCCGATGCCGCCGAAGAGCTGCTTGACGATCACGATCGCGAAGAATCCGCCGACGACGGGCATCCAGAGCGGCGCCGTCACCGGGAGATTCATGCCGAGCAGCATGCCCGTCACCGCGGCGGAGAGATCGCCGACCGTCACGGGACGCTTGAGCAGGAACTGGGCCGCCGCTTCCCATACCACGCAGGACACGACGGAGATCAAGACGAGGACCAGCGCGCGGATCCCGAATACGTAGATACCCCAGAGGAACGCCGGGCAGAGCGCGATCAGCACGTTGAGCATGACGGTCGTCGTCGAGTCCGCGCTCCGGATGTGGGGCGAGGGGGAAACCGTCAGAAAGGAGGGCATGGAGTAGGTCTTCGGCGTTTTATGCCGCCGTGTTCCCTCCTCCGGGAGCTTTTCCTGATTATCCATATCGAAACCTCGTGTTGTCGTCATTTCTGCGCATTCAGGGAGGCGATGCGCGCTTTTTCCGTCTTGATCGCGGCTTTGGCCACGCGGATATGCTGCACGATCTCCACCCCGCCGGGGCAGTTATAGGAGCAGGACCCGCACTCGACGCAGTTCATCGCGCCGTATTCCTCCGCACGCCCCCAATCGCCGATCTTCGAGAACTGGGCGATGTACATGGGCATGAGGTGCATCGGGCAGTGGTTCACGCACCGTCCGCAGTGGATGCAGGTCGGGACCTTCACGTTCTTTTTGCCGAATTTCTCGGAGAAGAGCAGGACCGCGCTCGTGGATTTGGTCACGGGCATTTCGGTGTCCCACTGGGCCGCGCCCATCATCGGGCCGCCGTTCACGAGCTTGTACGGCTCCTTGGAGAGGCCGCCGCAGAACTCGACGAGATCGCCGACCGGCGTGCCGACGGGGACCAGCAGATTCTTCGGCCTGCGCACGCAGTCGCCGTCCACCGTCACGACGCGCGAGATCGACGGGGTGCCGTTCGCGAAGGCCTTGTAGACCGCCGCGCAGGTCTCGGCGTTGAAGATGACGCAGCCGACGTCCGCCGGGAGCTTGCCCGTGGGGATCTCCTGTCCGGTGAGCGCGTAGATGAGCTGGCGTTCGTCGCCCTGCGGGTACTTGGTCTTCATGACCTTGACCGTGATCATGCGGCTGTCCTCGGTCAGCTCCTCGAGCTTTTCGATCGCATCCTGCTTGTTGTCCTCGACGGCGATCCACGCGGTGTGGACCCCGAGGGCCTTGAGGAGGATCTTCACCCCGTTGATGACCGAGGCGGGATGCTCGAGCAGGAGGCGATGGTTTGCCGTGATGAAGGGCTCGCACTCCGCGCAGTTGATGATGATGCGGTCGACCTTGCCGAGGGCGGAATTGATCTTCGCGTACGTCGGGAAGGCCGCGCCGCCCATGCCGACAATCCCGGCCTCGCGGATGACGGAGACGATCTCCTCCGTCGAGACGTCCGCGAGCTTTTTCTCGGTCGGCTTCATGTCCGGACAGGGCGTGTCCTTCATGTCGTTCTCAATGACGACGTGGTCGACGACGGCGCCGGACGGAAGGGTCTTCTTCACGATCTCCTTCACCGTGCCGGAGACGCTCGAATGCACGGGGCAGCCGAGCATTTCCTCCGGGACGTCCCCGATCTTCTGACCGACGGTCACCTCCTCGCCGGGGATGACCGTGGCGACGGCGGGCGCGCCGATGTGCTGGGACAGGGGGATCGTCACCGTTTTGGGCGGCGGGAGGGTCTCAATGCGGCATTTCCGCGTATTCTTGTACTCCTCGACATGGATACCGCCGCTGAAAGTATATGCCAAAAGGGATCACCTCTTCTGTGTCTCTGAAATCATGCCGGGGGCATGGTCCTTCGCGGGCGGATGACGGGGGATGAGACCGCATTTCTGCCCGATTATCACAATTATAGCCGACATTCACGCGAAAAACAAGCGTTATTTGTAAATATCCACGCAAAACACAACAAAATATTGCGCTATTTCTCCGCTTTTTCACCGAAATGCCGTCGGAAATCGAATTCCGGGAAGAGGGAGAGGAATCCGATATTCCCGGGATCGACCGCAAAGACGCGTCCGTTCAGGCGGGAAAGCGCCTCCTCGGGCGGAAAAACGAACGAAACGGCGCATGAATAGAGGGCCTGCGAATCGTAGCCCCGCTTCCGGTCGGCGGCGTTCTTCGCATACTTCCCCTCCCCGAGGAGCGGATGCCCGATGGCTGCGAGATGCGCGCGGATCTGATGCGTCCGTCCGGTCACGAGCGTCACCTCGCAGAGCGTCAGGTCCTCCGCCGTATTGTACGCGAGGGGCTTCACCTTTGTGATGATCTCCTTTGAGCCCGGGAGCGGCGCGTCCGTCACCTCGACGGTGTTCGTGCGGTGGTTCTTCCGGTGCCATCCCCGGAGCGTCGCGGTTCCCGTGATCCTGCCGTGCGCGGCGCAGAGGTAGCGCTTGGTGACACGGTCCTCGCGGATGGCCTCGTTCACCGCGCGCAGGGTCTTCGCGTTTTTGGCAAGGATCACGATGCCGCCTGTGTTGCGGTCGATGCGGTTGCAGAGGGCAGGCGCGAACGAATTCTCCGCCGCGGGATCATATTCCCCGCGGTTATAGAGCATTGCCGTCAGCGCGTAGATCAGCGTCTCCCGCTCGGCGGCCTCGGCGCGGTTCGGATCCCCCTCGTCCCCGAGATGCACGAGCACCCCGGGCCGCTTGTCGCAGAGCAGGATGTCTTCGTCTTCGTATACGACCGCCGGGACAATCTTCGATTTCGAATAGTCCGCCGTCCCCTTCCCCTCTCCGAAGAACTCGTCAGGGACGTACATCTCGACGACGTCGCCCGGGGAGAGGATGTCCCCCTCGTGGGCGCGGGCGCGGTTCACCTTGATCCGCTTCTGCCGGATGTACTTATAGAGGAGGGATTTCGGCATTCCCGACGTGACCTTCGCCGTGAATTTGTCGAGCCGCTGGCCCGCGTCGTTTTCGTTGATTTCAAAGCGTTTCATTCCTCGTCCTGTCAAAAGAAAAGCGGGAAACCGAGATTCCCCGCTGGATTTGGGTTTGATTTTACTTGGTGCCGAAGAGACGGTCGCCCGCGTCGCCGAGGCCCGGAACGATGTAGGCGTGCTCGTTGAGGCATTCGTCGAGGGCTGCCGTGAAGATCTCCACGTCCGGATGATCCGTCTGGAGGCGTTCGACGCCTTCGGGAGCGGAGACGAGGCAGAGGAGCTTGATCTGCTTCACGCCGCGCTGCTTCAGCATGTCGATCGCGCCGGACGCGGAGCCGCCGGTCGCCAGCATCGGGTCGCAGACGATGACATAGCGCTCTTCGATGTCCGCCGGGAGCTTGCAGTAGTACTCGACCGGGTTGTGCGTCTCGGGATCGCGGTAGAGGCCGATATGACCGACCTTCGCCACGGGGACGAGGTTGAGGATGCCTTCGACCATGCCGAGGCCCGCGCGCAGGATCGGAACGATGGCCAGCTTCTTGCCGTCGATGCGCTGCGCCGTCATCTTGGCGACGGGCGTTTCGATCTCGACGTCGTTCACGGGAAGGTCGCGGGTCAGCTCGTAGCACATCAGCATCGCGATCTCAGAAAGCATTTGACGGAAGTCCTTGGATCCGGTCTCCTTTTCTCTCATAATGGAAAGCTTGTGTTTGATGAGCGGATGATCCACCACGTGGAACTTCTCGAAGTTAATCATGGTCATGTTCCTTTCGGTTGTTTTTTAATTCAAACTATTATACCCCATCCGGCGCGGCAAATCAACCCTTCCGGACAGATTTTTTTATTTTTCACGGAAATTTTCGCCCGAACCGGTTTACTTTGTCCCCCGCCGATGGTAAAATAAAGAATGGAGTGATATGCTCCGATCCGCTGATTCCGAGGAGATTTCCCGATGAAATATACCGTTTCCGTCCTGACGCTCGGCTGCCGCGTCAACCAGTACGAATCCGACTCCATGTGCGCGAGACTCCGCTCGCTCGGCGCGGAAATCGTCCCCTTCGGCGATCCGGCGGACGTCGCCGTCGTCAACACCTGCACCGTGACCGCGGAGAGCGACCGCAAATCCCGCCAGATGATCCGGCGCGCCGCGCAGAACGCCTCCCGCGTCGTCGTGACGGGCTGCTTCGCGCAGATCGACCCGGACGGGGCGGCGGGGATCGAGGGCGTGGTCTACGTCTGCGGAAACGAGGGAAAGGCCTCCCTTGCCGACGCGGTATGGGCGATCCTCGGCGGCGATGTGCCGGAGAAGCCCGACGGCGTCGAGCCTCCCGTCGGACGGCGCGGCGTGGAGATGACGCTCACCGCCCCGATGCGGACGCGCTCCTACATCAAGATCGAGGACGGATGCAACAACCGCTGCTCCTACTGCCTCATCCGGACGGCGCGCGGCCCGGTCCGCTCGAAGGATCCCGCCCTTGTGCTCGAGGAGGCGGCAAAGCTGGCAGAGGCCGGGGCGAAGGAGGTCATCCTCACGGGGATCGAGGCGGCGTCGTACGGGATGGACTTTGCGGACCGAAAACCCTACGGACACGCGCTCGCCGAGCTCATCCGGGGTGTCGACGCGATCCCCGGGATCGAGCGGATCGGGCTCGGTTCGCTGGAGCCGACGGTGCTGAACGACGTCTTCTGCGAGGCTGCGCGGGACTGCGGGAAGCTTTTGCCGCACTTCCACCTCTCCGTGCAGAGCGGGTGCGATCCCGTGCTCGCGGCGATGCGGCGGCGGTACCGGGCGGAAACGGTCCTCGCGGCGATCCGGCGGATGAAGGACGCGCGCCCCGACGCCACGTTCTCAGCGGACGTGATCGTCGGATTCCCGGGCGAGACCGAGGAGCAGTACGAGGAGACCGAGGCCTTCTGCCGCGCGGCGCGGTTTTTGCACCTGCACATCTTTCCCTATTCGAAGCGGGAAGGCACCGAGGCCGCCGCGATGGAGAATCAGGTCCCGGAGAACGTCAAGCACGAGCGCGCGGCGCGGTTGGAAGCCCTCGGCGCCGGGATCCGGGCAGAGCTGCTCGAAGAATACGTCGAGGCGCACCGGGAGTGGCCTGTGATGCTCCTCGTCGAGAAGTGCACAGACGGGATGTGTTCCGGGCACAGCGAGCACTTCGTCGAGATCCGGCGCGTCCCGGGCAGGGCGGAGATCGGCGCGATCGTCCCGGTCCTGCTCGACGCGACCGACGGCGCGGTGTGCGAGGGGCATCTCAAAGAAAACTGATATACTGGCAGAAAAATCCGTCCTCATGCTTCACGGGGACGGATTTCTTTTTATTTCAGATTCGTGATCATCCGGTCGGCGTAGGGGAGCGAGGCGATCCAGTCGCAGTAGGTATGCCACTCGGGGAGCTTGTGATTCCGGCGGGCATAGTAGATATTGACGAGCGTCTCGTAGCTCAGCGTGGTCGTCCGCATCTGGTTGTACGACGTCGGCAGAAGCTGGATCATGTCGTGCCAGTAGGCGGTGTCCTTCGTCTCGAGGTATTTCAGGCGGCGCTCCTCGAGCACCTCGATCGTGTGGTCGAGGCAGTCCAGCGCCACGGGGGACATGCGGTCGCAGCTGAAATCCTCGCGGGAGAAGGGCTTGGCGTGGATCTTGTGCATCGTCGAGGTGGAGTTGGCGACGGTCCCGACTTTGTAGGTGTCGTATTCCTTCCACCAGTAGAGCGGCGCGGTCACGTCCACGGAGACGAAGATCATCCGCAGATACTTCCGATGATCCGTTCCGGACTTTGCCAGCCGTTCGGCGAGGTCGAGATCGGCTTCCCCGGCGACGAATTCGCCCTCGTCGGTCTCGTAGCTGTCGGACTTTGCCCAGCTGTTCAGGGGATTGCGCATCCCTCTGAGCGCGTTTTCCAGGTTCATGACGGCGGTGCGTTCGAGCTTAATCATCGTCTCCCTCCTTATTCTTTTCCGTTCGCTTCGGATCCTTCGGATTCTTCGGAATCGTCGGTTTCTTTTGCTTCTTCTGCCTTCCGGGCCTTTGCCGCTTCTCTCGCCGCGCGGAGCTCGTCCAGCTCGAAGACGTATTTCTTCCCGCAGAACTGGCACCGCGTCTCCACCGGCTCGCCCGCGTCGTAGAGCTCCTGCATGTCGTGCTCGTTCAGGGAGATCAGGGCGCGGAGGTAGCGGTCCCGCTCGCAGGGGCAGAGATACTCGATGTCGAACTCGTCGAACATCTCGTATTCGATGCCGTCGAAGAGCATCGCGATGATCTCGTCGCCGTCCAGTCCGTCCGCGATCTGCTTCGACACGGAGCCCGCCATCTTCACATTCGTTTCGAGCTTTTCAATGTCGTTTTCGTCGTAGCCCGGCATGAGCTGGACGAGATAGCCGCCAGCCGCGAAGCACATGTTGTCGTGATCGACCCGGACGCCGAGCGCGCAGACCGTGGGCGTCTGTTCGCTCGAGGCGAAGTACTCCGTGATGTCCTCGGCGATCTCGCCGGAGACGATGGGAGAAACGCCGACGTAGGGCTCGCTCATGCCGAGGTCCTTGATGACGTAGAGGCTTCCCCGCCCGATCGCGCCGCCGACGTTCAGCTTTCCCTGCGCGTTCGGCTGGAGCTCGAACTCCATGTGATCCGCATAGCCGCGCACATTGCCCTTGTAGTCGCCGACGCAGACGACGGAGCCCGCAGGACCGTCTCCCCGGAACTGGAGGGTGAGGGTGTTGTCGCGGTCCTTCAGGAGCGAGGACATGAGCGAGGTTGCGGTGAGCGCGCGCCCGAGGGTGGCGGTCATGGTTTTCGATGTATGGTGGATCTCGCACGAGCGGCGCACGACGGCTGTGCTGTCGCAGAAGATCACGCGGATCCCGCCGTCGGACGAAATCGCCCGCTTGATGATGCTTTTTTCTCTTGGCATGTCAGTTTTCCTTTCGGTGTTGGATGGGTTCGCTCACGCCCGTCTCCCGGCACAGGGCGAGGAAGTCGCGGGCGGATTTGGTAAAGCGCTTGTCGCGGTGATAGACGATTTTGTAGGTGCGGCGGAAGGTCAGCCCTTCGACAAAGAACTCCGCGAGGGAGCCGGAGGAGATCGCCTCCTCCGCCATTCTGCGCGGTACGACCGCCGTGCCGAGTCCCGCCTTCGCCGCGTTCATGAGGGCGGCGGTCGAGAGGCTCTCCCACATGGGCGCGGGCGGCGGGAGGGAGGCGGCGGCGAGGGTGCTCTCGAAGATCTCCCGCGTCCCGCTTCCCCGCTCGCGCAGGAGGAATTCCATGCGGAGGAAGTCCTCGCGGGAGACGGTCGAGCCGGGATCTACGGTGTCGGGACTTGTGACGAGGGCGAGGCGGTCCTCCATGAAGTCCTCGACGATGAGGCTATCCCCGTGCGCGATCCCCTCGATGAGGGCAAAATCGGTCTCTCCCGCGGCGATGGCCTCCTCGAGGCGGTCGGAGCGGTCGATGCGGACCTTCACGCGGATATCGGGGTGGGTCTTCCGGAATCGCGCCGTGAGCTCCGGCATGAGCTTTGCGCCGACGGAGACGCTCGCGCCGACCCGGAGAACCCCTTTCGATTCCCAGTTGCGGACCGTCGTCTCCATGTCGTCGAAGGTGAGCGTGATGCGGCGGGCGTAATCGAGGAATTCCGCCCCGGCCTCGGTCAGGTAGAGACGGCGCGCGATCCGGTCGAAAAGGAGGACGCCATAATAGGATTCGAGCTCCGAGATGGCGAGGCTCACGGCGGGCTGTGTCATGTGCAGGGCTTCCGCCGCGCGCGTGGTGTTGCATCCCGCATCGCACACAGCCTCGAAGATTCGGATATGCCGGATCGTCATCTGCGCCTCCTTATATGGGGTTCCTTATGATTCTGATTAAATTATATCATTTTACATATCCGAATGCAAGGTGTATAATATGAATATCAAAAAAACTTTCAGATTAGAGGCTTCCCATGACCGCACGCCGCCCGCTCCTCGCCCTGTTTCTCCGCTCCCTCGCGATCTCCGCGACCACCGTGGGCGGGGGATATGTGATCCTTTCGGCCCTCCGCCGCCTGTATGTGGAAAAGCTCGGGTGGATCTCTGAGGAGGAGATGCTCGATCTTTCCGCCGCCGCTCAGAGCGCGCCCGGGGCTGTCGCGGTCAACGCCTCCCTCCTTGTCGGGTATCGCCTCATGGGACTCCCCGGCGCGCTCGTCTCCCTCGCAGGGACCGTGATCCCACCGCTCTTCGCGATGTGCGTCCTCGCGGAGGCGTATCGGAGGAGCGCGGATTTTCCGATGATCGCGAAGCTCATGAGCGGGATGCGGGCGGGCGTCGCGGCGGTCATCCTCGACACGGCACTGACGCTCACAGAAGCTACGCTCGCGAAGGATCCCCTGCCCCGCGCCGCCGTCTTCGTCCTCTCCCTCGCCCTGATCCTCGGCGGCGGCGTTTCCCCGGTGTGGATCGTGCTCGGCGCGGCGGCGTTCGGCGGGATGCGCGGACTGCTCGCCCTGCGGCGCAGAAAGGCGGGGGCGGCGGAATGATCCTCTGGGAGCTGTTTCTCGAATTTCTCCTGATCGGCGCGCTGAGCTTCGGCGGCGGATACGGGACCCTCGCGCTGATCGAGAGGGCGGCGGTCACGTCCCACGCCTGGCTGACGGCGGCGCAGTTCCACGATCTCGTGGCCTTCGCCGAGGTGACGCCCGGTCCGATCGCGCTCAACGCGGCCTCCTTCGCGGGATACACGGCGGCGGGCATCCCGGGCGCGGTCACGGCGACGCTCGGCTGCGTGCTCCCGGCGTTCGTCGCGGTCACGCTCCTCGCGCTGCTCTGGTCGAAATACGCGGCGCATCCGGTGTTCGCGGGCGTCCTCTCTTCCATCCGACCCGCCGTCTGCGCGCTCGTCTTAGCGGCGTTCTGGAGCGTCTTTGCGGAGTCGGTGATCGGTGCGGGCGCGGTGAATGCCGTCTCCTGCCTCCTCTTCGGCGGGTGCTTTCTCCTGAGCCGCGCGGCAAAGATGCCTCCGGCGGCGGTGATTCTTCTGGCGGGGGTCGCGGGACTCCTTCTCTTATAAACACAAAATCCGGTTTTTTCCATGTATCGGCGGGACGGTATCGTCCATACTAACCGTGAAACCAAGGAAAGGACCGGATTTTTCCGATGAAACATTTCATTTTCGCGATTCTGATTCTGGCCTCCGCGCTGTTCCTTGCCGCCTGCTCGCCGATGAGCGGGACGGAGGACGGCCGGGGTGAGGGCTCGCTCCCGGGCGACGGGATCCTCGACGACAGCACCCTCGGCGACCGAGACGGCGACGGTCACGTGGAGGACAACGGCCCCTCCGACAGCCTCCTCGGCGATATGGACGGCTCGGACAGTAAGGATGACAAGAAGGAAGACAACGGTGCGTTCACCTCGGTGAAGAAGGTGCGCGACGCCGACGACGCCGTGAACTTCATCGGCGCGAACGTCTATTCGCTCTGCCGCGATTCCCTGCCCGTGATGACGGAGACCCGCGTGCTCTCGGACGACGACATGGACGCGCTGACCTATTCAACGGAGCTTGAGGACACGGACGGGATCTCCGATGTGATCGTCTCGGAGTCCTCGCTGTCTGAAAACGGCTTCTCCGTCGTGATGCTCCGTACGGACGGGACGAACACGGAGGCCCTTGCGCGCCGGCTCGCTGAGGGGATCGATCCCGGCAAGTGGGATCACGCGACAGCCGGCAAAGCGGCGGCGATCACGCTGGACGACGATATCGTGCTCGTAATGGGCGACGACGATCAGGTGGACGACGTGATCCGCGCGGTGACGACGGCGGCGGCGGACGTCTACGACAAGGTCGGCGAGGTCCGCGTCGTGCTCGGCTGACCGGCGGCGAGACAATAACAATGCCCGGGAGAGGCGGTTCCGAACCGTTTTCCCGGGCTTTTGCCTTTATTCTTTCTCCGTTTCTTTTTCCCTTCCGAGGAGTACGAGGAGGATCCCGCGGATGTCCCTGCTGAAATCCGACGTCAGGGAGACAACCTCCCAGCCCTCCGCGGATTTTTCGGCGAGGAGCTTTTCGATCTCTTCATTGGTCTGTTTTGTTCTTTTGAACTCAAGCAGCTTGTATTCCTTCATTTTCATACCCTCCGGATCTTTATGCGTACGACGGAGACGGGGAAAACCCGCGTTATTTTTTGAGATCAGGTGCGCGAGCCAGATCACGATGCAGCCGCCGATCACCGAGAAGATGAATTCCGTCAGACGGCCTCCGCTGATGCTCAGCTTTTCCGCAATGAAGCCGCCGAGCGCGGACCCGATGAAGCCCACGAGCCAGTTTTTCCAGAATCCCCTCTTCGTGCCGCCCATGATCTGCCCGGCGAGCCAGCCGATGAGCGCGCCGAGGAGGAGCGAGCGCAGAATCGGTACGATCATACCGGTCACCCTCCTGTTCTTTTCAGTCTTGTTTCCTGCCTTCCATAGTATAGCACGTCCCGTCCGGTTTTGCAAGCGGCCCGGCTCCGATTTCATTCGATTTTAACCTGCGTTTAGCTTTCCTTAATTTTGAACAAAAACCGGCTTTTCGTCATGAAATGGTCACGAAAAAGACTTGATACCCGGCATCCAAGCGCGTATTATTGTATTTTGGAATGATATTTTAAGAATCAGGACGGACTATGACAGCGGAGAACAAGAAATCGTCACTCTCCCGTCTGCGGCGCGGCGACGTGGACATGACGGAAGGCAGCATCGTGCGGCACATCCTCACCTTTGCCTTCCCCCTCCTCATCGGGAACATTTCCCAGCAGCTCTACAACATGGTCGACACATGGGTGGTCGGGAACTACGTCTCGAACGCGGCCTTCTCCGCCGTCGGAAGCGTCGGGCCGATCATCAACATGCTCATCGGCTTCTTTCTCGGGCTGGCGAGCGGCGCGGGCGTCGTGATTTCGCAGTATTACGGCGCGAAAAACGAGGAGAAGGTCCGCGCGACCGTCCACACCTCGATCCTCATGACGCTCGTGATGGCGGCGGTCTTCACGGCGGCGGGCGTGCTCATGGCGCCGCACATGGTGGATATGATGAAGGCCCCGGAGGACGTGCGTCCCGAGGCGATCACCTATCTCACGATCTACTTCTCCGGCGTTGTCGGACTGATGGTCTACAACATGGGCGCGGGGATCCTTCGCGCGGTCGGCGATTCGCAGAGGCCGTTCTACTTCCTCGTCGTCTCCGCCGTCCTCAACACCGCGCTCGACCTGCTCTTCGTGCTCGCGTTCGACATGGGCGTCGCGGGGGTGGCATGGGCGACGGTCATCGCGCAGTGCACCTCGGCGGTGCTGGTGCTCGTCACGCTGATGCGCTCGCGCTCGTGCATCCGGCTGATCCCGCGGGAGCTCCGGATCTCGTGGGACATGATGAAGAAGATCTTCAAGGTCGGCATTCCGGCGGCGCTGCAGATGGCGGTGACGTCGTTCTCGAACATTTTCGTACAGTCCTACATCAACTACTTCCAGACCGACGTCATGTCCGGCTGGACGGCATACAACAAGATCGACCAGATCCTCTTCCTGCCGATGCAGTCGATCGCCCTCGCCTCGACTACCTTCGTAGGGCAGAATCTCGGGCGGAACCAGGTCGACCGGGCGAAACGCGGCGTCGCGGTCTCCCTCGGCATGGCGGCGGTTTCCACGGCGGTCATGATGGTTCCGGTGCTCCTCTTCGCGCCGCATTTCGTGGCGTTCTTCAACGCAAAGCCGGAGGTCGTGGCGTACGGATCGATGCTGCTGCGCGCGATCTCGCCGTTCTATGTGCTCTGCTGCGTGAACCAGGTGTATTCGGGCGCGCTCCGGGGAGCCGGGGACAGCCGCGCGCCGATGATCATCATGCTCTTCTCGTTCGTGTTCTTCCGGCAGATCTACCTCTACGTCATGTCGCACTTTATCGCGAACGAGATCATTCCGATCGCGATGGGCTATCCCGCCGGGTGGCTCGTCTGCTCGACCATCACCTTCATCTATTATCACAAGGCCTCCCTCGCGAAGTCCCGCGTGGTGGATGACTGACAGATCCTCTGCGGAGAGAACCTCATCCGGTTTTCTCCGCTTTTTTGTTGAGATTTTATAAAATATTCTGGCAATTCTCCCGGGAATATGGTATAATCACGGCAAGGAAGACTGAAATTCCCCGCTGACAAAGGGTGAAACGGAGGGATCGGATATGAAAGCCTTTGTCAAGGACCGCCTGACGGTCCGAATCTTGAAGGATCGGGAGGAGATGGGACGGTGCGCCGCGCGGGAGATCGCCGCAGAGATGCGCCGTCTGCTCGCGTGCCGGGCACAGATCAACATGATTTTCGCCGCCGCGCCGTCGCAGAACGAGACGCTCGCTGCCCTCACCGAAGAGGAGGGGATCGACTGGGGACGCGTGAACGCCTTTCACATGGACGAATACGTCGGTCTGCCGAAGGGCGCGCCGCAGTCCTTTGCCGCGTATCTCACGGATCACCTCTTCTCGCGCGTGCCCTTCCGATCCGTTCACCTGATCGACCCGTCGGAGGATCCGGACCGGGAGGCGGAACGCTATGCCGCGCTGCTGTCGGCCTTTCCCGTCGACATCACCGTCCTCGGGATCGGCGAGAACGGGCACATCGCGTTCAACGATCCGGGCGTCGCGGATTTCTCGGATCCGTGCCTTGTGAAGAAAGTCCCGCTCGATCCGGTCTGCCGGACGCAGCAGGTCCACGACGGGTGCTTCCCGTCGCTCGGGGACGTGCCGGAATACGCCCTGACGCTCACCGTTCCCGCACTCACGCGCGCCGAGGCGATGTTCTGCTCCGTTCCGGCGTCCACGAAGGCTGAGGCGGTTTTCCGCACGGTCACCGGGCCGATCTCGGAGGAATGCCCGGCATCCATCCTGCGCACGCATCCGCACGCCGTTCTGTACTGCGATCCCGACAGCGGGGAGAAGCTGCTGTAAATCACGACCGATAAGAGGGCTCATGCCCCGGAAAGGAATCCGAACATGAAAAAACTGAGAGTCGCCATCATCGGACAGGGACGGAGCGGACGCGATATCCACGGCGCGTACTTCCGCACGGAGGCCGGGCGCGCGCTCTACGACGTCGTCGCGGTCGCCGAGAAGATCGACGCAAGACGCGCGCGGGCCGCGGAGGAATACGGCTGCGACGTCACCGACGACTACCGCGAGATCCTGCGGCGTTCCGACGTCGACGTTGTCGTCAACTCGACCTTCTCCCACCTGCACTACCCCGTCACCATGGACGCGCTCCGGCACGGCAAGAACGTCGTGTCGGAGAAGCCCTTTTCGAAGTACGCGATGGAGTGCGAGGACATGATCCGCACGGCGAAGGAAAACGGCGTCACGCTCACCGTCTTCCAGCAGTCCCGCGTCGCGCCGTACTTCACCCGCATCCGCGAGATCCTCGCAGCCGGGCTTCTCGGACCTGTCGAGCAGATCACCATCCGCTTCTCCGGCTTCCAGCGCCGCTGGGACTGGCAGACCTCGCTCCGCTACTACGGCGGCTGTCTCCAGAACACCGGGCCGCACCCGCTCGACCAGGCGCTGACGCTCCTCGATTACGACGGGATGCCGGAGGTGTTCTCCGTTCTCAAAAGGATCAACTCCGCCGGGGACGCCGAGGACTACGCGAAACTCATCCTGACGGCGCCCGACCGCCCGCTCATCGATCTCGAAATCAATCCCTCCGACGCATACAGCGATTTCACCTACCGCATCGCCGCCGCCCGGGGCTCCCTCTCCGCCACGATGTCGAAGATTCGCTGGAAATACTTCGACGACACGCCGATGCCCGCGTTTACCTTCGAGCCGCTGAACAAGGCGGACGGCCTCTCCCCGGCGTACTGCTCGGAAAAGCTGCCGTGGCATGAGTTCGAAGAGGATCTCTCGGGGAGCGCGTTCGACGCCGGACCGAGGATCTTCTATCAGAACCTCTACGATCATCTCACGGCGGGAGCGGATCTGCTCATCAAGCCCGAGGGGCTCGTGCAGCAGATCCGCGTCATGGAGCTGGTCCACGCGCAGAACCCGCTCCCCGTGACGAAATGAGGTGAGAGTATGTATAAAATCGCCATTCTCGGCTCGGAAAACAGCCATTGCATGGGATTCGCCTCCGTTCTCGCGCCGCGGGAGGGGATGAGGCGGTTCCCCGATCTCGAGCTCATCGGCATCGCGGGGGACGAGGCCTCGAACCGGGCGGTCATGGAGAAGACGTCCGTGACGCGCGCCTCGACCGATCCCGCGTCCTTCGCCGGCGAGGCAGACGCCGTGATGATCACCGCGCGGCACGGGGGACTGCACCTGCCCTATGCCCTGCCCTATCTCCGGGAGGGTGCGAGGGTCTGGATCGACAAGCCGATCACGGCCTCGGTCGCGGACGCGCGGGAACTCGTGCAGCTTGCGCATGAAAAGCATCTCCTTCTCTGCGGCGGTTCCTCGCTCGCCGGGGCGGATGGGACGGTGCGGATGAAGGCTCTTGTAAAGGAGAAATCCGGTTCTGTCACGGGAGGACACGTCACCGCGCCTGTCAATCTCGTAAACGAGTACGGCAACTTCTGGTTCTACTCCCAGCACCTCGTGCAGATGGTGACGGAGGTCTTCGGGCAGGCGGTCGTCTCGGTCTCCGCAAAGCGCCGGGGCGAGGGCGTCGACGCGGTGTTCCGCTATCCGCGTTACGACGTCACAGCGTATTTCGGCACGGGGTATTCGATCACGGTCTACCTCGGCGGGTACGGCGTCGCGTGCGAGCGGATCGACCTCGGCGCGGAATACTTTCTGCCGGAGCTCGAGGAGGTCGCCCGGATGCTGCGGGAGGGGACGGTCCGGCAGACGCCCGAGGAGCTCGTCTATCCGGTCCTCGTGATCGACGCGCTGATCCGCTCGATGGAGGCGGACGGCCGGGAAACGGAGCTGGCAGCCTTATGACGACGAAGATCACAAACGCCCGGATCGTCGCGCGGGACGGGATCCAGGACGGGCTCGACGTCTGGTTCCGGGACGGGATCCTCCTCGCCGTGACGGGAGAGGAGAACCCGCACGACGCCGAAGCGGACCGGGTGATCGACGCGGGCGGGGCGTATCTATCCGCCGGATGGATCGATATGCACACGCACGGCGCGGGAGGCGCGGATTTTCTCGACGGGACGCCCGAGGCCTACCGCACAGCCGCCCGAACGCACGCGGAGCACGGCACGACGACCCTGCTCCCGACCACGACCTCGGTCGACGCGGCCCGGATCGTCACCTCTGCCGCTGCGCTCGACGCCGTGCGGGATGATCCCGACCTGCCCGACATGCCGGGGATGCACCTCGAGGGGCCGTATCTCGCTCCCTCGCAGAAGGGCGCGCAGGAGGACCGCTTTATCCATCCCTTTGACGAGGCGGAGACCGACGCGATCCTCGCCGCCTCCGACCGGATCCTCCGCTGGACCGCCGCGCCGGAGCTGCCGGGAGCTGAAGCGTTTGCCTGGAAGCTCACCGCTCGCGGGATCCTGCCCTCGATCGGACACACGGACGCCGATTTTGCCGAGACCGAGGCGGCATACCGGATGGGCTTCACCCACGTCACGCACCTCTACTCCTGCATGAGCACCGTTCACCGGGTCAACGCCTACCGCGTCGCGGGGGTGCTCGAGGCGGCGTACTATCTCGACGGGATGACGGCGGAGCTGATCGCGGACGGATGCCACCTCCCGCCGGAGCTGTTGCGCTACGCCGTGAAATTCAAGGGTCCGGACCGGCTCGCGCTGGTGACGGATTCGATGCGCGCGGCGGGGATGGGTGAGGGTCCGTCGATCCTCGGGGCGAAGGAGAACGGCCTCCCGGTGATCGTCGAGGAGGGCGTCGCGAAGCTCACGGACCGGAGCGCGTTTGCCGGGAGCGTCGCCACCGCGGACCGCCTCGTGCGCACGGTCGTGAACGCCGGGATCCCGCTCTGGGACGCCGTGACGATGATGACGTCGACGCCCGCGCGGATCATGAAATTCGCCGACCGCGGGACGCTCACTCCCGGCTCCCGCGCGGACCTCACGCTGTTCGACGGGGAGATCCGGGTCACAATGACCGTCGTCGGGGGACGGGTCGTGTATGAGAGGACGGAAATCTGAAAAAAGGGGGCTGTCGCTTTCACTTCAGAAATGGAGAAAATGCGACAGCCCCTTTTGATTTTTGAAACCGGGATCCGGTTTTCATATCCTTTCAGACAAAACATTGTCATTGCGAGGAAGGCGTCCTGGGACGCCTGACGTGGCAATCTCTTCAGTATTG
>CACZSA010000276.1 GCA_902783705.1 uncultured Ruminococcus sp. | reverse complement strand
TGGGCTGCGCGATCGCGGAAACCACCGGTATCTACGGCTTCGTGACCGGTCTTCTTCTGATGCTCCTCGCGCCCTCCCTCTTCATCAGAAGACTCTGAGCATGAATATCCCTGCCGACTGATATGGCAGGCACCGGAGAACTGAAACATGGATGCAGAATATCTTGAGCTCATATCGCTTAACATCTGGCATGTCGTCGCGTCCATCGCCAACCTCTTGATCCTGACGCTCATCCTGAAGAAATTCCTCTTCAAGCCCGTCCAGAACATCCTCGCCGCGCGGCAGGGTCAGGTGGACGAGCTCTATGACGCCGCCGAAAAGACGAAGGCGTCCGCCGAGGAGGATAAAAAACTCTACAACGCGAAGCTCGCGGGTGCGGTGGAGGAGGCCGAACAGATCGTCCGCACCGCCACGCAGCGGGCCGACCGTCAGTCCGACGAGATCATCGCCGACGCGAACCGCAAGGCCGCCGAGACGATGAAGCGCGCGGAGGAGGACATCGAGCAGGCGAAGAAAAAGGCCATGGACGACCTCAAGAACGAGATCTCCGACATCTCCGTGCAGATCGCGGAGAGTGTCGTGGGCCGCGAGCTGAACGGCGACGACCACCGGGATCTCATCGACTCGTTCATCGAGAATCTCTGATGAGGTGACGCGATGAACGAAATCGTGAAGGAATACGCGGCGGGACTCTTCGCGCTGGCGCATGAGAGCGGAGCGGAGGAGCAGATCCTCGCCGAGACCCACGCGCTCGCCCCGCTCTTCGACCGCGAATACGCCCGGCTGCTCATCAACCCGGATATTCCGAAGGAGCGCCGCGTCGCCCTCGTCGGGGAAGCCCTCGACGGACGCGTCCACCCGTTTCTCTCGAACTTCGCGAAGCTCATGACGGAGCGGGGGCTGGCGACGGAGATCGCGGCGTGCTTCGGGGAATACGAGCGGCTGTGGTGCGAGGCAAACGGCGTGGTGCGCGTGCGCTGCGAAAGCGCGGTTCCCCTCGACGACGGTCAGCGGGAGCGTCTCACCGAACGTCTGACGCGCCGCACGGGACGGAGAGTGCTCATGGAATACGAAGTGAACCCCTCCCTCATCGGCGGCATGCGGATCTTCTACGATAACCGTCAGATCGACGACACGGTGAAGAACCGCCTCGCGGAGATCGCGGAGCGCTTATCGGGCGCAAACGTATAACGAAACCAAAGGAACGGAGAACATATCATGGCACTTCGGCTGGACATCCGTCCTGAAGAAATCAGCAGCATCATCAAAGACCAGATCAAGAACTATGAAAATAAAGCCGCCGAAGCGGAGACGGGCACGGTCATCACCGCGGGCGACGGCATCGTGCGCGCCTTCGGCCTCGACAACTGCATGGCGAACGAGCTCGTGCAGTTCGAGGGCGGCGAATACGGCATGGCGATGAACCTCGAGGAGCAGACGGTCGCGATCGTCATGCTCTCGGATTCCGAAGAGATCCGCGAGGGCACGAAGGTCAAGCGGACCGGGAACGTCGTATCCGTACCCGTGGGCGACGGCATGATCGGGCGCATCGTGAACGCCCTCGGTCAGCCGATCGACGGACGTGGTCCGACGGGCTGCACCGAGACCCGCCCGATCGAATCGGAGGCCCCCGGCATCATCAAGCGCAAGAGCGTTTCCGTACCGCTGCAGACGGGCATCAAGGCGATCGACTCGATGATCCCGATCGGACGGGGCCAGCGCGAGCTGATCGTCGGCGACCGTCAGACGGGCAAGACGACCATCGCGCTCGACACGATCCTGAATCAGCGCGACACGGGCGTCATCTGCATTTACGTGGCGATCGGGCAGAAGAACTCGACCGTCGCGAACATCGCGGAGACGATGCGCAAGAACGGCGCGGACCGCTACTCGGTGATTGTTTCGGCGTCGGCGTCGGAGCCGGCTCCGCTGCAGTACATCGCCCCGTACGCGGGCTGCGCGATCGCGGAATACTTCATGGCGCAGGGCCGGGACGTGCTGATCGTGTACGACGATCTCTCAAAGCACGCCGTTGCATACCGCGCGCTTTCCCTGCTCATCCGCCGTCCGCCGGGACGCGAGGCCTATCCGGGCGACGTCTTCTACCTGCATTCGAGACTGCTTGAGCGCGCTGCGCGTGTCGCTCCGGAATTCGGCGGCGGCTCGATCACGGCGCTCCCGATCATCGAGACGCAGGCAGGCGACGTTTCCGCGTACATCCCGACGAACGTCATTTCCATCACGGACGGGCAGATCTTCCTCGAGACGGAGCTCTTCCACTCGGGGGTCATCCCGGCGGTCAACCCGGGCATTTCGGTCTCCCGCGTGGGCGGTTCCGCGCAGATCAAGGCGATGAAGAAGACGGCCTCGTCCCTGAAGCTGCTGTATTCGCAGTTCCGCGAGCTCGAGGCGTTCGCGCAGTTCGGCTCGGATCTCGACGCGGACACGAAGGCGCGCCTTGCCCTCGGACGCCGCATCGTGGAGGTGCTGAAGCAGGACAAGAACAAGCCGGTGCCGGTGGAATATCAGATCGCGATCATCTTCGCGGCGGTCAACGGCTATCTGAACGAGATCGAAGTGGACGACGTGCGGCGGTACGAGGAAGAACTCTACGCCTTTCTGCGCGAGAACGCGGACGAGCTGATGAAGCGGATCGTCTCGACGGGACTTCTCCCGGACGAGGACCGCGCTGAGCTCGAGGGCGTGCTCGCACGGTTCACGGAGAAATTCCGCGCCGAGGTCTACCACGTCGTCTCCGGGGAGAGATAAGCCATGGGAGCGAATTCGAAAGCCATCCGCGCCCGGATCAAGTCGGTCGACTCGACGCGGCACATCACGAAGGCGATGGAGCTGGTGGCGTCGTCGAAGATCCGCCGGGCGTCGGCGCGCATGGAGCAGTCCCGCTTCTACCGGAACGTGATGCTGGACGCATTCGCGGATCTGTCCGCGGAGAAGAGCGTCTACGCGCGTCAGCGTGCCCGGGAGCTTCCCGCGCTCTACATTATCATCGCGGGCGACCGGGGACTTGCCGGCGGGTACAACAACAACATCTTCCGCTCGGCGATGACAATGATCCGCCCGGGGGACTATGTGATCCCGGTGGGCAAGCGCGCGGCGGACTACTACGCCTCGAAGCGGGACGTGAACGTTCTCGACGCGGGCTTCGTGTCGGTAGAGCATTTCACGGCGTCCGATTCGGCGAAGATCGCGTA
The DNA here is from genome assembly GCA_902783705.1 of uncultured Ruminococcus sp. Lineage (GTDB taxonomy): Bacteria > Bacillota > Clostridia > Oscillospirales > CAG-272 > UMGS1696. Next base: position 3,094 of record CACZSA010000276.1, on the reverse strand, counting down.
TCAGGCGAAGGGAATGTACGACCGGGGCGAGATCGGGGCGGTGAATCTGATCTCGACGCGCTTCGTGTCGATGCTCTCGCAGAAGCCGAACATCACATATCTGCTGCCCCTCGAGGTCCTCGCGGAAAGCCGCACGGCGGACGCGGCGGCAGCGGAGGACATCCACGCCCCGAAGCGGGAGGGCACCCTCGGCCTCACGGAATACGAGCCGAGCGCGGAGGAGGTCCTCGCGGCGATCATCCCGGAGTATATCTCCGGCGTCCTCTACACCTCGGTCATGGAGGCCTTTGCGTCCGAGCTCGCTGCCCGGCGCGCCGCCATGGACTCCGCCACGAAGAACGCGGACGAAATGCTCGAAAACCTCAACCTCAAATACAACCAGGCCCGCCAGAGCGCGATCACGCAGGAAATCACCGAAATCGTCGCCGGGGCGAATGCGTAGAGGTACGCAGAGAGGTACGGGGGATACGCGGCTTTCTTGAAAGAAAGCCTGGCAAAGAACTTTTACAAGGGGATGGGCAGGGGTGCTCCTCCATGTTGGATATCCACCCATATAAGATAAATAAATGAAATCTGCGTCCGCGGATTTCACCCCCGCCTCTTCCTTCTTCCCTTTTACTTCTTACTTCAATCAACAGATTCCATCCAAAACAACTGGAGAATACTATGGCTGAATCGAAACATATCGGCGTTGTCACGCAGGTCATCGGGCCGGTCATCGACGTGCGCTTCGACGACGGAAAAATGCCGGACATTCTGAACGCCATCGAGGTGGATTTCGCCGGACGGCATCTTGTGGCGGAGGTTTCCGCGCACGTGGGCGACGACGTGGTCCGCTGCGTCGCGATGAGCTCGACCGACGGCCTCCAGCGCGGCACGGAAGCGATCGACACGGGCCGCGGCATCACGGTTCCCGTAGGACCGGAGACGCTCGGGCGCATGTTCAACGTCCTCGGCGAGCCCGTGGACGAGCAGCCCGCACCGGAAACGGCAGAGCGCTGGGAGATCCACCGTCCCGCGCCGACGTACGAGGAGCAGTCCGTGAACACGGAGATCCTCGAGACCGGCATCAAGGTCATCGACCTGATCTGCCCGTACACCAAGGGCGGCAAGGTCGGTCTGTTCGGCGGCGCAGGCGTCGGCAAGACCGTCGTCATTCAGGAGCTGATCCACAACATCGCGACGGAGCACGGCGGCTACTCGGTCTTCACGGGCGTCGGCGAGCGTTCGCGCGAAGGAAACGACCTGTACAATGAGATGAAGGAATCCGGGGTCCTCGCAAAGACGGCCCTGGTCTACGGGCAGATGAACGAGCCTCCGGGAGCGAGAATGCGCGTCGGGCTTGCGGGCCTGACCGTGGCAGAATATTTCCGCGACCGGGAGAATCAGGACGTTCTGCTCTTCATCGACAACATCTTCCGCTTCACGCAGGCCGGCTCCGAAGTGTCCGCGCTGCTCGGGCGCATGCCGTCCGCCGTCGGTTATCAGCCGACGCTCGCGACGGAAATGGGCGAGCTGCAGGAGCGGATCACCTCGACGAAGAAGGGCTCGATCACGTCGATTCAGGCGGTGTACGTCCCCGCGGACGACTACACGGACCCGGCTCCGGCGACAACATTCGCGCACCTCGACGCCACGACCGCGCTGAGCCGTTCGATCGCGTCCCTCGGCATTTATCCGGCGGTGGACCCGCTCGAATCGACCTCCCGCATCCTGACGCCGGAGATCGTGGGCGAGGAGCACTACCGGGTGGCGCGCGAGGTCCAGCGGATCCTGCAGCGGTATCAGGAACTGCAGGACATCATCGCGATCATGGGCATGGACGAGCTGTCCGAGGAGGACAAGCTGGCGGTCTCCCGCGCGCGCAAGGTCCAGCGGTACATGTCGCAGGCACTGCACGTTGCGGAGGCGTTCAACGGCTTCCCGGGGCAGTACATCCCGCTGAAGGAGACGATCCGAGGCTTCCGCGAAATCATCGAAGGACGCTGCGACGAGCTTCCGGAGAGCGCGTTCCTGTATATCGGCACGATCGACGAGGCGTTTGAAAAGGCGAAATCCTCGCGCTGACGGGAGGAGGTCCGAAGATGAAAGCGTTCAGGCTTCAGATCGCCGCGCCGGACGGTCTCCGCTTTGACGGGGAGGCGTTCCAGCTCTCGGTCCGGGGGATAGGGGGCGATCTCGCGATCCTCGCGGGGCACATCCCGTTCGTGACCGCGCTGAAGGACGGAGAATGCCGGGTGTACGTCGGCGAGGACGGAGAAGTGATCCGCCGCGCGCACTGCAGCGGTGGGATGCTGATCGTCTCGCACGACGCCGTCCGCGTGATGTCGTCCGATTTCACATGGGAAACAGAGAAAACCGGGGCATGAAGCCTCGGTTTTTGTTTGTCCGCACAGAAAAGGAGGCCGCATTTGCACGCAGCCTTCTTTGTTTTGTTATTCCTTCGCTCTCATTTCCGAATCTGCCGTCTGCAAGAGATCGATGATCGAGAGCTGCTGGGGACATACGCCCTCGCACGCGCCGCAGCCCACGCACTTCGAAGCGTCGTGACCGTCGTTGATGAGGCGCCGGTAGTCCCAGTTTCCTTCGAGCTTTTCGCCGAACTGGAATTTGTTGTTCCAGATCGCGAAGATCCACGGGATGTCGACGTCGTTCGGGCACGGCATGCAGTAGCGGCATCCGGTGCATCCGACCTTCGTGCGGCTCTGGTAGGCCTCCCGCACTCTGTCCATCAGCGCGAGCTCCTCGTCGGTCATCGCGCCGACGGTGCAGCGGTCGAAGATCGCGAGGTTGTCCTCAGTCTGCTGCATATTCGTCACGCCGGAGAGGACTGTCGCGATCTCGGGGAAGTTGCACAGCCAGCGGAACGCCCATTCGACCGGGCTCCGCTTCACCGGGAACGCGTCGTAGATCGCCTGCACGTTGTCCGGGGCCACCGCCAGCTTGCCGCCGCGCAGGCCCTCCATGATGACGATCGGCACGCCGCGCTCGCCTGCCAGACGGACGTCCTTGATCGACGCCTGATTGTCGACGTCCATGTAGTTGAACTGCACCTGCGCCATATCCCAGTCGTACGCGGTGAGGATCTCCTCGA
>CACZSA010000275.1 GCA_902783705.1 uncultured Ruminococcus sp. | reverse complement strand
TCCTCGAAGTCCTCGTACGGACGCTGCGTCACGTCCACGATCCCGATCTGGTAGTTCTCGCCGTCGAAACGCCCGAGATACGCCTGATCGTTCAGGGTGAAATAGTGCGCGCCGAGACACATCGGATGCGCCGCCGCGCGCTGCATGTAGTAGCGGTACGCGCGCCCACGCTCCTTCTGGCTCGTCACGCCGCGGATGCCCGTCGCGTCGAGTCCGCGGTCCAGCGCGCCGAAGTGGAACTCCCCGATCATCACGGGCTTGCCCACGAGCTTCGAGAAGCTCTCGATCATCGGCACGGGATCCATCGAATAGCAGTTGAAGCTGAACACGTCCGTGAACTCCGAGCCCGCCGCCAGCTCCTTCGACGAGAGCCATGCGTACCGGATCCCGAGGTTGAGGTGGTCCGGATCCACCGCCCGGATCGCCTCGGACGGGACCCGGATGTATTCGCGGATCATCACCTCGGAGAACTCGTTCAGGGCGCGCTTGCCCGCTTCGGTGAAGCCGAGGGTGGAGATCGGGCGGTCCATGTCCTCGAAGGAGGCGTACGCCGCGCCCCATGCCTCGTTCAGCGCCTCGATCGTGCCGTACTTCTCCCGCATGAACGCGATGAGCGCGCGGCGGGAACAGCTGGGCTTTTCGCATTCGAGCGTGCAGGCCGCGATGTTGAGGTTGTTCACGAACGCCCACTGCGGCTCGTTCCCGAGGAAATAGCCGATCAGAGACGCCCGCCCGCGGTGCCGCTCCATCTGCCGCGCCCATTTTTTCGCGTTCTCGGCGAACTCCGGCGAGAGCGTGTCCGGGAAGTCGCGGAAGATGTAGGTCTCCGTCTCGGGATAGCCGTGCATGATCGAGACGTGCGGGATGTCGTATTCCTCGGCGAAGTCGATGTCCGACCAGCAGGCGACCGTGTTGAAGCCCCACTTCACCATCCGCCGCGCGGTCATCTCCTTCCACTTTTCGTTGTACTCGGCCCCGAAGACCCGCCAGAGGTTGTGCCGGTGCCACGAGAAGAAATCCCCGTGCACCCACCCGGCGGACTTCGGATCGAGATCGCCCGCCAGCTGACGGATCCCCGCGAGGTTCGCGTCGCCGTCGATGTTCACGCAGTCGAGCCCCATCGAGAAGAACGCATACCCGTCCGGATCGGCGAGGAGCCAGCGGTCGTGCCATTTCTCGAGGGTGAAATAACCCGTCCCGTCCGTGAGCTTCAGGGAGAGATCCCCGCCCCAGCGCGAACGCCCGTCGTCCTCCCTCCTCGGCGCGGGATCGGAGAGGACCTTTTTCATCCGCTGCGCCATCTCATCGAAGGATTTCGTCTTCCCGGGCCAGTCGGCGATGGCCTTCTGCCCCATTTCGTCGACGAGCGTCCGGGTCTCGACCGGGAATTCCGGCTCCGCGTCGTACACGCCGAAGGACGCGATCTCGAAGGTCACGTCGTCCGGCGCGTCGGCGGAAGTCACGGTGAAGCGCACGGCATCGCGGTAATCGATCGGCGCGCCCTGCGTCACGGATTTCAGCTTGCCCGGCGTCCGGCGCAGGAAGAGATTCTTCCCTTCCGCCACGGAGATCGGCAGGGCGATGCGCGTGCGGATCCCGGCGAGGACGCCCATCTTCACGCCGCACATCCGCCCGTCCGCGGTGGTGAAGAACCATCCGAAAACGGCGGAGCGCTTGCCCGTGCAGGTCACGTCCATGGCGATCCAGCGGTCCCCGTCGAGGGAGACGCCCGCGAGCGCACCGTCCTTCATCGGGACCGTCAGAGCGCCCCGCCCTCCCGGGAAGGTGTAGCGGCTCCCGGAGACGGTCACGCCGTCCGGTGCGAGGAGTTCGAGGGAAAGAGGGGTATATCCGTTTGTCATGACAAGGCCTCCTTTTCCATTCCCGTACCGGCAGACGCGGGGGCCTGCCGGTACAAGTTCATATCTGTGCAGATCAGAGCTCAATCAGCTCGGTCTTCGGGCAGTCCGTGAGGTCGCGGCGTCCGTCCTCGGTGACGAGCACCATGTCCTCGATCCGGCAGCCGTACTTGCCTTCGATGTAGATGCCGGGCTCGGAGGTGACGATCTGGCCCGGGAGAAGGACCGCGTCGCCCATCCGTCCGTGCAGGCCCGGATCCTCGTGGATCTCCAGCCCCACGCCGTGGCCGAGGCTGTGGCTGAAATAGCCCTTGTACCCGGCGTTGTCGATGATGTCGCGCGCGAGCTTGTCCATATCCGCGTTCTTCACGCCGGGGCCGATCGCGTCGATCGCGGCCTGCTGCGCCTCGAGGACGGTGAAGTAGAGCCGCTTCATCTCGTCGTCCGCCTTCCCGATGCAGACCGTGCGGGTCATGTCGGAGTGATAGCCGCCCACCATCGCGCCGTAGTCCATCGTGAGGAATCCTTTTTCCAGCTTCACCGGGCGCGGTACGCCGTGCGGTCTCGACGACGCGGAACCGGAGACGGCGATGGTATCGAAGGACGGCTTCTGGCTTCCGTTTTTCTTCATGTAGTATTCGAGCTCCGCCGCGACCTCGATCTCGGTCATCTCGTGCGTGAGGACCTTGCAGATGTGCGCGAAGGCGCCTTCCGCGATGCGCTGGGCGGCGACGATGTTCTCGACCTCGTCCGCGGTCTTGACCGAGCGGATGACGGTGAAGAGTCCGCCGACGGGCGCGAATTCCGGCTTTGCCTCGTCGAGCGTCTTTTTCAGGCTGTCGAGCCCGGAGCAGGTGAGCCGGCGGTCCTCATAGCCGATGACCTTCAAGCCGTATTCCTTGACGATCTCGAGCAGTCCGGGCTGACCGGGCAGGCAGACCGTGCAGAGGGAGGTCGCCTCCGCCTTCGCCGCCTCGATGTAGCGGGAATCGGCGAAGACCCACGCCTTGTCGCGGGTGACGAACGCATAGCCGTCCGGATTGTCGAAGTCGGTCACATAGAGGTGGTTCTCCGGGGAGCTCACATAGATCGCGTCCAGCCCGAGCTCTTCCATCTTCGCTCTCAGTTTCGCATAGCGGTTTTCCATTTTGTTCATGGTGGTTTTCTATCCTTTCAAGATTGGAATAATAACAATGTCAGACGCCGGTGCGGCCGGAACTTCACGCGCTCTGAATCGGGAATTCATATCTCCCGGAGAGGGGAAACGCGTGAAGCGGACCTTCCGGTCAGTGAAGTCTGCCTTCGGCAGGTCGATACGGGTCCTGCGTGTGGGCGTCAATGCGGACGGACCAGCCGGGATACGGGACAGCCTGTGCGGGGACGCGGTAGAACGATTCCCACGATCCGTCCTCCCGCACGATCAGCTCCCGCCAGCCCCGGTACGCGAGGTACGGGTCGCGCTCTCCGCTGTAGCTGAAATGCCCGTCGTGCAGGATCGGGAGGTTTCCCGCCGTCTCCCCGGTGCTCCCGACGAACGAGCGGTGGTCGTGCCCGCAGAACAGCGCCTGGATCCGGGGATTCTCGCTGAGGAGCGTCTTGAATTCCCCGCTCTCCCGCTCCATGTCGAACCAGTGCGCGAGGAGGAACACGGGGCGATCCCCCGGCAGCCCGAGCGCCGCGCGGATCAGGGAGACGTTCACCGGGAGATAGGTCCCGTCGCTGTTCTCCCCCGGTCCGAGGTCGCCTGAGAAGGCGTCGAGGAGCACGAAGACGGCGAAATCCGTCTCTGCGATCTGCTCGCGCGGCTGTCCGGTGATGCGGAGCCAGTCCGCGGGCGCATACTGCTCGTGATTGCCGGGCGTGATATAGAACGGCTCCGGGAACACGGGCTTCACCTTCTCCATGAATTCCGCGGTACGGCTCACGGGCGGATCCCAGAGGTACGAGCCGCCCTCGTTGAACGCCCAGAAATCGAGCGACACGTCCCCGAGGCAGAGCGTGAGCGCATACTCGCGCGCGGCTTTGGCCTCCCCGACGCACCGGATGAGATCCGCCATGCGCTCCTCGTTCGGCATCCGATACCAGCCCGCATGGCAGTTGTGGATATCGGAGATGATCATGACACGCTTTTCCTGCATGGTGCCCTCCTCTTTAAACTTCCCGAAGGGAAACTTCACCGGGCTCCGTGAAGTCCGCCCTCGGGCGGGTTCCTTGTAAACTTTCTTACATACGGACGCTCGATCCATCGCTTGGCGCGGAAGAACAGGGTCGTCTTGTCCTTGATCGGCGGAACGATGATGACCCGCATCCCGGCGCGTCGTCCGGCGGCGCAGTCGGTGAGGAGCTGATCGCCGAGGAGGAGCGAATCCCCCCGCACGGCGCCCGCCTCCGTCATCGCGCGGCGAAGCGTCCCGACGAGCGGCTTGCGCGCCTTGGCGTAGGCCGGGCATCCGAGCGGCGCGGCAAAGCGTTCCACCCTTCCCCGGTCGTTGTTCGAGACGAAGATCACCCGGATCCCCGCCTCCTCCATCGCCCGGATCCAGCGCGTCACGTCCTCGGGCGGTTCGGGATCGTCGTAGGTCGCGAGGGTGTTGTCGATATCCGAGAAGATGAACCGGATCCCCGCTTCTCGAAGCGCGTCCGGCGTCACATCCCGGAAGGTCGGGACCATCCGGTCGGGCAGAAGCCATCGCTCAAGGATCATACGCCCTCCCGCTCCCGGATCGCGCGGATCCGCTCCGCCGTCGTCGGATGGTCGTATTCGAGGGCGACGATCGCCGGATGGGGATTGAGGTCGCTGAAATTGTCCTTCGAGAGCTGCTTCAGCGCGGAGATCAGCTCCTCGCCGTAGCCGGCCTCCGCCGCGTTCGCGTCCGCCTTGTATTCGAACGCCCTCGCCATTGCCGCGCGCGGGATCATCAAGAGGGTCGTCACGGGTCCGAGGATCACCGCCTGCATCGCGAGCAGGCCGAAGATCACGCTCACGCCCTCGAAGCCGTACTCGACGGACAGGGCGGGCGTCGCGGCGAACCACACGATCAACCCGGTGACGACGCCCATGAGCAGGAGGCTGTACGCCGTGTTTTTCAGCGTGTCCCGCCGCTTGTAGTGCCCGAGCTCATGGGCGAAGACGGCGGTGATCTCGCGGGCGGTGTAGTTGTTCACGAGGTTGTCGTAGAGGACGATCTTCTTGAACCGCCCGAGCCCGGAGCAGAAGGCGTTGACCTTGGTCGTCCGGCGCGAGGCGTCCATGACGTAGATGTTTTCGAGCTCATAGCCGGACGCCTGGAAGAGCGCGGTCAGCCCGTCGCGCAGCTCACCCTCCTCCAGCACGGTGAACTTGTTGTAAAGCCGCTGGAAGGTGGTCGTCAGCATGGAGAAGACGAGGACGAACACAGCGAGCGCGAGGAAGACGATCCAGAAGCCGCGGACGCCGAACCGACGGTAGACGAACGCGACGCAGAGATACAGGAGGGTATTCAGAACGAGATTGACGAGAAAATCGGTGATCTCGTCGCGGGCAAAGGTGGCCCCGGTGCTCTTGTTGAAGCCGTACTTCCCTTCGATCTTCATCGACCGCACCCAGTCGAAGGGCACGGAGAGGACGCTGAGCAATGCCGTGAAGAGGACGAGGAGCAGAAGCGACTTTCCCCCCTCCCCGCCCGGGAGCGCGTGATACGCGGCGGCGAGGACGTTCGTGCCGAAGAGGATGCAGAGGACGGCGAAGTCAAAGACCCGCTCGACGACGCCGACCGTGCGCTTCTCCGCCGAATAGTCGAGCCAGCGCGCGTATTCGTCCGCGTCGTAGATGTCCCGGACCGTCTCGGGCAGCGGTTTCCCGCGCTGGGACGCCGCGAGGATCGAGAGGACGAGATCGTAGATCAGGTGAAGGGTCAGGATTGCGAGAAACAGGATATGATACATTCGTTTGAAAATAATAGGTGGAGGTGGAAAATGTGAGGGGGACGGAACGGATGATCGTCCGCCCCGCCCCCGCGGATGGTTATCGAATCGTATGTGGATGCCGGATTCAGTCGATCACTTCGATCGCGTTGTTTTCGTCGCCCTTGTACGCGTTCTCGAGCAGCTCGGTGAGCGCGATGGCGTCGTCGATGCCGAGACCAGCGGGAGAGCCGGTCTTATTTGCCACGGCGTCGATGAACTGCATGAGCGGCGCGGGCTTTCCTTCGGGGAGATTCGGCTTGAAGAAGCCGTTGTGGATCGAGCGGAACTTCGCGCTCTGGAACTGGACGTCCTCGCCGTGCGCGATCATCGAGCACTCGGTGCCGTAGATTTCCACGGTCTGCGGGGAGCCGGCGGAGATGAATCCGGTTTCCGCAACGCCGAGCGCGCCGTCCTCGAATTCCGCGATGGCGACCGCGTTCTCGTCAACGGGCTTGCCGAAGGGCGCGGTGAACATGCCGGTGACTCTCTTCGGCTTGCCGAGGAAGTACGCGAGGAGATACATCGGATGGCAGCCGAGGTCCATCATCGCGCCGCCCGCCGCCGCGTTCTTGTCGAACCAGTAGTCGGGTAGCCAGTTGCCGGAGACGCCGTTGTGCGCGTCGCGGGTGCGGACCAGGGTGATCTTGCCGAACGCGCCCTCGTCGATCATCTTCTTCGCGAACTGAACGCACGGACGGCCTCTCTGCGGATAGCTGATGACGAAGGTCACGCCCGCCTCTTCGACGGCCTTTTTCACGTCGAGGCATTCCGCCACGGTCGGCGCGAGGGCCTTTTCGGTGAAGATGTGTTTTCCGGCCTTCGCGGCCTTGACAAGGATATCGCGGTGCGCGGTCGTCGGCGCGTCGCAGATCACGGCTTCGATATCGTTCCGCGCGAGGAGCGTGTCGAGATCGGCGATGAATTCCGCGCCGAGCTCCTTCGCCCATGCCTCGCCGCGCGCCTGATCGTCATCCCAGACGGCGACGATCTCGGCCTTGCCGCTGTTCTTCAGCATGCCGGCATATCCGCCCGCGTGCACGTGCCATTTGGAGAGCATTGCAACCTTTACCATTGTGAAATCCTCCGTTTATTGGAATTGGATAATTGTTCGTTTGTTGTTATGCGGCTTTACCGGGCGTTCGCTTCGATGAAGTCGGCGAAGCGGGCCGGGTTCTTCGGGCCGTGCGGATGATGTCCCTGACCGGGCTTGCCCTCTACCCAGAGCGGAATGCCCGCCGCGCGGTATGCCCGCTCCATGGCGATCCCGTTTTCGACGTAGGGCACGCAGTCGTCCTCGAGCCCGTAGATCAGGGCGGCGGGGATGCGTTCGCGGACCAGGATGGGGATCATGTCGATCGGGTGGTTCCGGTACAGGAGAAGCTCGGAGACGCTTTCAAACCCGAAGGCCCGCTGGATCTCGTCCCATCCGGAGCCTCCGCCGAGCGGCTCGCCGATCCCGAATCCCATCGGGCAGGAGAGCAGGTTCATCACGGGCGCGTCGAGATCGAGGAAGGAGACCTTGTCCGGGTGGCGCGCGGCGAACGAGACCGAGCAGATCCCGCCGCAGCTCATGCCGACGCAGGCGAAGCGGTCCTCGAGGCCGTATTGAGCCGCCATGCATTCCGCGAACCGGGCCTTGGCGTCGGAGTCGACGTCCGTGCCCCAGCGGTTGACGTTTTTGAGGTACGCAAGGCACCATCCGCGGGAGAGCAGCTCCAGTTCGAGATCGGGAAACGCCCCGAAATACTCCATCTTGACGGCCCAGCGTCCGTTCGGCGTCCCCTTCGGCAGCACGATGAGCGCGTCGCGGTCCTCGAAGAGGAAATCCCGGCGTTCATAGCCGAACCATTCGGAAGTTGTGTATTCCATAAACCCCTCCGCATTCTTTTTCGAAATACAGTATAGCAGTTTTCCCCACCGAAGTCAAGACATTCCCGTGAAATTCGGCGGGCGGACAAAAAGAAATCCGTCCCCTGAGGAACGGATTCCGTTCTGCATGATGTTTTATTTGCCGAGCTTCTCGTCGGTCGAGCGGCGGATCTCGTCGTAGCCGTTTCCGTCGTAGTCGCCGAACTCCTTTTCCTTGTCGAAGCACCGGGATTCCGGCGTCTCTTCGACGTGCTCCTCGGGCTCGGTGACCGCGCCGCCGAGGGACGCCGTTTCGGAGAACGTCACGGACTTTTTCACCATCTCCACCATATCGGTCGGGATGATGATCTTCGCCGCGCGTCCGTCCGCGATCTTCTGCATCGCTTCAAACTGCTTCAGCCGCAGGACCGATTCGTCGACGCCCGCCGCCATCAGCTCGCGCAGACCGTCCGCCTCCGCCTTCTTCGCGAGGTAGACCGCGCGCGCTTCGCCTTCCGCTCTGGCGATCCGTGCGTCGCGTTCGCCTTCCGCCTCGAGGACGACCGCCAGCTTGTGGCCCTCGGCCTCCTTGATGTCCGCTTCCTTGTGCGCTTCGGCGAGCAGGAGGGTTTCGCGCTTCTCGCGTTCCGCCTTCATCTGCTTTTCCATCGATTCCTGAATGCCCTTCGGCGGGATGATGTTTTTCAGCTCCACGCGGATGACCTTG
>CACZSA010000274.1 GCA_902783705.1 uncultured Ruminococcus sp. | reverse complement strand
TCTCCCCGGTAGAAGCCGTGGTGATCCGACAGGGACTTGAGGGTCGCCGCGTCGCGTTCCCAGAGGACCGAGGCCACCCCGGTCGCCTCGTCGTAGCGCATCTGACCGGAGTACCAGTCCTGCCCGTTCGGCTGTCCGAAATCATCGTACCCGACGTCGTCGAACGGCACGTTCGGGATATCGTACATCGTGTCGAGGTTCGCCTCGCCGCTCCGGTCGCGTTTCGGGAAATCATAGACGAAAGTCCCGTTCTCGAATTTCCACCACCGTCCCGCGGTGATCGTCGGATGCTCGCCCGCCGCCGCACGCACGGGATCGACTTCCCCGTTCGGCGCTTCCGTTTCCCCGGTGCTCTCGTCCTGCGCCTCCGTCTCCCATGCGAAGGGAGTGCCGGGGTCTGCCGGATCGGGATCGGTCTGGACCGCGGGGATCGGATCGGTCGTTTTCACGGGATCCTCTGCCTCACCGGGCTCCGCCGGCCGAAGGGTGCATCCCGCAGAGAGGAGCGCCGCGAGGAGCACGATCAGCCCGCGCCGGGCATATTTACTCACAATTTTCATGTTCTGTATAATGATCCTTAACGCTGGAGTTCGTCCAGCTCTTTTGTCTTTTTGAGGAGAGGCTTCCGTCCGGCAAAGCACACGAGCGCGCCGAGGACTGCCGCCCCGATGAATCCGAGGAAGACGCCCTCCCAGCCGAAGGTGTCGGAGATCGCCCCCGTCACCGCGCCGGAGACCGCCGCCGCCGCGTAGGAAAAGCTGTTGAGCACGCCCGTGACGAACGCCGCCCGTCCGACCTTGCCGAAGTGCAGGGGGATGAAGGTGAGCAGCATCGTGTTCGCGCCGAGCATCGCCGCCGAGGAACAGGCCAGGAGGACCGTCGCGATCACCGCCTGGAGCGCGCCGCCGTCCGCATGACGCAGGAAGACGAGGAACAGCCCGAGGGTCACCGCGCTCACGGCGAACATCACGGCGCACGTGCCGAGCTCGCCGATCTTGCATCTGCGCATGACGAACTTCGCGGCATAGGCGCCGAAGATGTTCACAAGCGGCAGGATCGTGCAGATGAGGGACACGGTCGAGGAATCGGGGATGAAACGCTCGTTCAGCGCCGTCGGGATCCAGAGATCGAGGCCGTCCTTGAGCATCCCGTTGAAGAGAATGCCGCCCGCCGCCGCGAGAAGCCCGAGGCAGAGAAGCGTTTTCACCGGGGCCGCCGTGACCTGCACCTTCATACCGTCATCCGCCACGGCTTCGGGCTCCTTCGTGAAGTCCTTCAGCGTCCGGAAGAGGAAGTACAAGAGCACACCCATCACGACGAGCACCGCTCCGCAGGCCGCGAAAGCCGCGCGCCAGCCGAAATGCTTCAGCATCAGGGCGCAGAGGAGGTAGCAGAGCACGGTCCCGACGGGAATGGTCGCCGACAGGGAGGCCGCGCTCTCATCCGCGATCTTCTCCGTCGTCCATGTGGAGACCGCGCGGATGACGGGCGCCCAGAGCATCGAGCAGAAGAAGCCGCAGAGTCCCCAGATCACGAGGAAGAGGGGCACCGAGGACGAGACGCTCATGCAGAGGTTCATCCCGCCCGCCAGCACGAGCCCGACGGGGATCATGAAGCGCGGATGCAGGCGGTCGCCGAACCAGCCGTTGACGAGCTGTCCGAGGGCATAGGCCGCGAGGAAGCAGGTGCCGATCACGCCGCCCGCCGCCTTGTCGCAGACGCCGTCCGCGATCATGTCCGGGAGGCAGACCGAGAGGGTCTTCTTGCCGATGTAAACGGTCGTATAGGAGATCCAGCAGAGGATCACGAGGCGGGTCGCCAGTCTGATTTTCTGTTTTTCGTCGTAGTTGTCCATGGTGTCGTCTCTCTCAGAGAATCTGATACGCGCAGGAATCGAAGACGGCAGTCTCCGCTCCGGCGAGGGTTTCAGCCAGCATGCCGAGCCGCGGCAGGACCGGCGCTTCGGTGTGGTAATGTCCGGCCTCGACGGTGAGGAGTCCGTCCTCCGCCGCGTCCTCAGCCATGTTGTACCCGGCGTCGCCCGTCAGGTACGCGTCGCATCCCGCGGCGAGGGCTTCGGGGACGAAATCCTTCCCGTCGCCGCCGCAGAACGCGATCCGCCGGATGAATTTCGATGTGTCCCCCGTCACGCGGACAGCGGGGCACCCGAGCTTTTCCTTCACAAGACACGCAAACTGCGCGCCCGTCATGGGAGAAGTCTCGGCGATCCGCCCGAGGAAGTGCCCGTCCGGCGCCTCGGAGACGCCGAAGCCTTCCCGGGCCTCGAATCCCAGCGCGCGCATGAGGCAGTCGTTCACGCCGCCCTCCCCCGCGTCAAGGCGCGTATGCAGGGAGATCACGGAAACGCCCGAGAGCGCCGCCCGGAGGATCCGCCGTCCGCCGACGTTCTCCGGCACCGCGGATCTGACGCCGCGGAAGAGCATGGGATGGTGGGTGAGGACGCAGTCGAAGCCGTGCGCCGCCGCATGGGCGATCACGTCCGTCGTCGCGTCGAGGGCAATGAGGACCCGCTTCACCGGCGCGTCCGGATCCGGCGAGACCATGATGCCGTCGTTGTCCCACGGCTCGGAGAGCGAGCGCGGGTAGAGCGCGGTGAGCTGTTCATGAAATTCGCGTACTGTCATGGCGTCTCCTCCAGAATGGACAGGATCTCGTCCCGCACCTCCTCCGCCTCCGCCGTATCGAGGCCTCCCGCGCGCCGTCCCGCGATCTTCGTTTCCACGCGCCGGAGCCAGCCCTCGGCAAACGGGCGGAACAGGGGCTCCTTTTTCTCGATATTCCGCGCGCCGAGCAGAAGAGAGGCCGGGGTGCTCTCCCGGACCAGGCCGTCGTATGCGGCGAGCAGGCAGGCGTACCGCTTCCCGGCGGCCTCGCACAGCCTCTCGTCGAGGATCGCGTAACCCGCCGCGTCGAGGAAGCGTCTCAGCTCCTCGGGCGAGGACATGGGCTGCAGGATCAGCCGCACGCCCGGAATTCTTGTATAATCGGACGCTCCGACGATGCGCGCGATGAGCTCCCCGCCCATGCCGCAGACGCAGATATCGCGCACGCCGTCCCGTTCGGGCTCGAGCGAGGCCAGGCCGTCCGAGCGCACGAACCGCATCCGCTCCGCCGCACCGTATTTCTCGGCGTTCGCCTTCGCGCGCATGAGCGGCCCTTCGTTCACGTCGGACGCCACGGCGAAGGGGATCCGCCCTTCGAGGAGCAGCGCGATCGGCAGATAGGCATGATCCGTGCCGATGTCGGCGATGACCGAGCCGTCCCGGACGAAGGAAGCCGCCGCCGCGAGCCGGGGGTCGAGGGGCACAGGGGCCGGGATATGCGCGCGGTTCGGTTCTGTCGGATTCATCGGGGCCTCCTCACGGGAAAAAAGGCAGGCATGAGCCCGCCTTCTCCTTATTCCTTCGCTTCTTTTTTGGCTTTCAGAAAATCGTTGAGCTGTTCGATCAGCTCGTCGGGATCGACGCCGTGCACCATGCAGGCCTCCTCGACGCTCTCCATGCGGGAGACGGGGCAGTCGATGCAGTGCATGCCCGCGGAGAGGAAGACCTCGGCGGTATCCTCGTCGTAATCCACGATCTCGCCGATCAGGGTTTCAAGGGTAACTTCCATCGTTCAGAGAATCCTCGCTTTCGGGAGTATTGGGACGGATCCGGAATCTCGCCCGCCGTTAGTTTGCCTGCGGGAGCGGGATTTCATCCGGGACCGTGATCTTTTTGATATCCGCGCCGAGAGAACGGAGCTTGCCGCAGATGTCGTCGTAGCCGCGTTCGATAAGGCGGATCTGGCTGATTTCGGTGGTTCCGGGGCAGGTCAGGGCCGCGATCATGACCGCGACGCCGCCGCGCAGGTCGGTCGCGATGACCGGAGCCGGGGAGAGAGGCGCGCCGCCCTCGATCACGAGGATGCGCCCGTCGACCTTGATCCTCGCGCCCATGCGGCGGAGCTCCTCCACATAGCGGAACCGGTTTTCAAAGATACTTTCGTTGATGTAGCTCGTGCCCTCGGCGGTACAGAGGAGCGCCGCCATCTGGGGGTGCATATCCGTCGGGAAGCCGGGGTACGGGAGGGTCTTGACGGAGGTGCGCTTCACTTCGCTCCCCGCCGTAACCATGACTGCGTCGTCGAATTCCTCGACCTCGGCGCCGGTCTCGATGAGCTTCGCCGTGACGGATTCGAGGTGCTTCGGGATGACGTTCGTGATCTTCACCGATCCGCGCGTCGCGACCGCCGCCACCATGAAGGATCCGGCCTCGATCATATCGGGGATAATGGCGTAGGTGCAGCCGTGCAGCTCCTTCACGCCCTTGATCTTGATGACGTCCGAGCCCGCGCCGCTGATCTGCGCGCCGCAGGTG
>CACZSA010000273.1 GCA_902783705.1 uncultured Ruminococcus sp. | reverse complement strand
GCTCGTCTCGAAGATCGAGGAGACCGTCATGGCGGGCAAGCACCGCGTGACGCTGCACATCCCGGTCGAGGACGGCGCGGTCACGGGAATCATCTATAAGGAAGGCGACGACGTGGAGATGGAATACCGCGAGGACGGCATCCTCTGCCGCTGCATCGCCGACGACCGCCTGTACGCGAAGATCAAGAAGTATATTGTCGAAGAGTGAGCCGGGATCCGGTTTTGTGATGAAAAAGAAGGAAAAAGAGGCCTCCCGGGAGGAGGTGCGGCGGCGCGTGACCCTCGCGGACACGGCGTCCGTCGAGATGGAAGAGCGCAAATCGATCTTCATCGGGCACGCCGCCCCGGTGAGGGACGAGGAGGACGCGCGGCGCTTCCTCGAGGAAAAGCGGCGGGAATACCACGACGCGACGCACAATGTCTACGCGTATCTGCTGAACGGCGGCGCGGTAGCCCGGTATTCGGACGACGGCGAGCCGCAGGGCACGGGCGGGATCCCGGTCCTGAACGTCCTGAAAATGTCCGGCGCGACCGATCTCATCGTCGTCGTGACCCGCTACTTCGGCGGGATCCTGCTCGGCGCGGGCGGACTCGTGCGGGCGTACGGGACGGCGGCGAAATACGCGGTCGACGCGGCGGGGCTGGCGGTTTTCGAGCCCTACGCCGTCTACCGCCTCGACGTGAGCTATTCGGACTACCAGAAGCTGACGGCGGCGCTGCCCAAGCTCGGCGTGAGCGAGGACAAATGTGATTTCGGCGAAGGCGTCGCGGTCCTCTGCGCCGTGGAGGAGTCCCGCGCGGACGAGCTGCTCGCGGCGGTCGGCGAAATCACCTGCGGGCGCGGGAAGACAACGCTTCTGCGGATCGAGGAGCGCGCGTCGAAGAAGACCTGACGCCGCGTTTTTCGCGCGAAAAAAGAAAAAAAGAGATTCCCTGCGTATATTATGGTTGCAACACACCGCGCAGGGAGGCTTTTATGTCGGAAGGCACGAAAACGGTCAGGGAAATCTTCTATGAGAGAGAACGCATGACGCTCGCCCCGCAGGCGTTTCTGTGCGAAAACACGCGGGGGAGGGACAAGCCGATCGAGCCATGCGTGAACCGGACGGAATTCCAGAGGGACCGCGACCGCATCCTGCATTCGAAGTCCTTCCGGCGGCTCATGCACAAGACGCAGGTCTTTCTGTTTCCGGTGGACGAGCACTACCGCACGCGGCTGACGCACACCCTCGAGGTGACGCAGATCGCCCGGATCATCGCGCGCGCCCTCATGCTGAACGAGGACCTGTGCGAGGCGGCGGCGCTCGGACACGACCTCGGGCACACGCCGTTCGGACACTGCGGCGAGGCGGTGATGCAGGAATGCTTCGATCCCTCCTTCACCCACTACAAGCAGAGCCTGCGCGTGGTCGAGAAGCTCGAGAAGAACGGCGAGGGACTGAACCTCACCTGGGAGGTCCGCGACGGGATCGTGAACCACTCGGGCCACAATCTCGCGTCCACGCTGGAGGGCCGGATCATCAAGTTCGCCGACCGGATCGCCTATATCAACCATGACATCGACGACTCCGTCCGCGCGGGGATCATCCGCCTCGAGGACATTCCCGCCGAATACCGCGACGTGCTCGGCGAGGGCCACAGCGAGCGGATCAACACCATGGTCTCCTCCGTGATCGAAGCGAGCCGCGCGCTCGACGACATCCGCATGGAGGACGAGATCGGGCGGGCGACGAACGGACTGCGCGACTTCCTCTTCGAACGGGTCTACCTCAATCCGAAGGCCAAGCGCGAGGAGGCAAAGGCGCGGCTCCTGCTCGAGCATCTCTACGAATACTTCTGCAAGAATCCCGACAAAATGCCGGAGTTCTACTATCACAACACAGAATCGGAGCCCGTCGGGCGCTGCGTCTGCGACTACATCTCCGGGATGACCGACCGGTACGCGATCGATCTCTACAAGGAGCTCTTTATCCCGAAGGAGTGGGAGACGCCGCACGTCCGGTGAGGACCATATAACACAAACAGGAAAGGAGGCGGACGGCGTGATCCCCGCGAATGTCATCGACGACATCAAGGCGCGCAACGATATCGAGACCGTCGTCTCCTCCGTCGTCACTCTGAAGCGCACGGGCCTCAATCTCAAGGGCCTCTGTCCCTTTCACAGCGAAAAGACCCCGTCCTTCACCGTCTATCCCGGCACCCAGAGCTTCTACTGCTTCGGATGCGGCGCGGCGGGAGACGTCATTTCCTTCGTCATGCGCACGGAGAACCTCGATTACGTCTCGGCGGTCGAATCCCTCGCCAAGCGCGCGGGGATCACCCTGCCGGACTTTGACGACGGGCCGCGACGGGACGAGGGCGTCACGCGGACGCGGGTGCTCCAGATGAATCTCGAGGCCGCGAAATTCTACCGGAAGATGCTCTTCGACGAGCAGACCGGCGGGCCGGGGCGCCAGTATCTCGCCGAGCGGAAGCTCTCCATGGCCGCGATCAAGCGCTTCGGGCTCGGGTATTCCCCGCCGTCCGGGAGCCGGATGCTGAAGCACCTCTCGGGCCTCGGCTTCACGAATCAG
>CACZSA010000272.1 GCA_902783705.1 uncultured Ruminococcus sp. | reverse complement strand
TAAATCGTAAGATTTGTGTTATGAAGATGCGGCCCGCTTTCTTCTGTGTGTATTATAACACAGGCAGGGAGCGGGCGCAATAACGCCGTGCGGGAAGTTCGGCGGGAAAATTCGCGGGAAGAGGACGTTTCCGGTCAGGACAAAAGGCATGTAATGTGTTATCATTCAGTCACAGACGCAGGCCGGTCGTGTTCTGAATCCAATTTATACTCAAAAATCTCTGTTTTTTTGAAAAAACCTCTTGACAGGCGGGTAAGGATGTGATATAATTCCATCAACCTACTCGGCAGGTAGTTATTTTGAACCCGAAAGGAACCACGCCGCATGAAGATTCCCGTCAATGACTTCGAAGCGCTCGTTCGAGCCAATTTCCGTTTCGGGCGAATGTGACCGCGGACTCTCTCTCCGTATTCCTCCCGCGAATCGTTCCCCCACACAAATCCAATCTTCATAAAACAGAAAGAGGTATATCATGAGCGCAAACTATAAATTCGAAACCCTTCAGCTCCACGTAGGCCAGGAACAGGCTGATCCCGCAACCGACGCGCGCGCCGTCCCGATCTACGCGACGACGTCCTATGTCTTCCACAATTCCGCCCATGCCGCCGCCCGCTTCAATCTGACGGACGCCGGGAATATCTACGGACGCCTGACCAACTCGACGCAGGACGTCCTTGAGAAGCGGATCGCGGCGCTCGAAGGCGGTGTCGCGGCTCTTGCGGTGGCCTCCGGTGCGGCGGCGATCACCTACACGATCCAGGCGCTCGCGCAGGCCGGGGATCACGTCGTCGCGCAGAAGACGATCTACGGCGGCACGTTCAACCTCCTCGCGCACACCCTGAAGCAGTTCGGCGTGGACACCACCTTCGTCGACGCGCACAACCCCGACGAGGTCGAAGCAGCGATCCGCCCGAACACAAAGGTCCTCTTCCTCGAAACCCTCGGCAATCCGAACAGCGATATCCCGGACATCGATCTTCTCTCCGGTATCGCGCATAAGCACGGCATCCCGGTCGCGGTCGACAATACTTTCGGCACGCCGTATCTCATCCGTCCGATCGAGCACGGCGCGGACATCGTGGTCCACTCGGCGACGAAATTCATCGGCGGGCATGGCACGACCCTCGGCGGCATCATCGTCGACTCCGGCAAGTTCGACTGGAAGGCGTCCGGCAAATACGCCCCGATCGCCGAGCCGAACCCGAGCTATCACGGCATCTCCTTCGCGGACGCGGTCGGTCCGGCGGCGTTCGTAACCTACATCCGCGCGATCCTTCTGCGGGACGAGGGCGCAGCGATCTCCCCCTTCGCAGCGTTCCTCCTTCTGCAGGGGACCGAGACCCTGTCCCTCCGTCTGGAGCGGCACGCAGAAAACGCGAAGAAGGTCGTCGAATACCTCGTGAAGCATCCGAAGGTCGCGAAGGTCAACCATCCTTCCCTGCCGGATCATCCGGATCACGCACTCTATGAGCGGTATTTCCCGAACGGCGGCGCGTCGATCTTCACCTTCGAGATCAAGGGCGGACAGGAGGAGGCGCACCGCTTCATCGACCACCTGACGCTCTTCTCGCTCCTCGCGAACGTCGCGGACGTGAAGTCCCTCGTGATCCATCCGGCGACGACGACGCACTCCCAGCTCTCCGCCGAGGAGCTCGAAGCCTCCGGAATCACCCCGGCGACGATCCGCCTCTCGATCGGCACGGAGCACATCGACGACATCCTCGCGGACCTCGAACAGGGCTTCGCGGCGGTATAATCCGGTTTTCCTCGCAAAGGACCGCTCATTCGGGCGGTCCTTTTTGCGTTTTCACCAAAAAACGGATTGACATTCCCGATAATTCATACTATAATGAAGAAAAAACAGCATGGAGGCTTCCATGAACGATCTCTTTGCTCTCGAACCCTACGGCGCGGGATTTCACGCGGAGGCCGGACGTCCGCTCAATATCCGCATGGCGCGCGGCTCGCTCGAAGCGGCGAAGGCCTGCTCGATCCGCATCCCGGAGGGGGAATATCTCGCGTATGCCTCGCCGACAGCGCCCACCTCCGCGTCGTGGTACACCTTCGGTTCCGGGCTCGCGGTCGATCACGCGAAGTTCCGGGAGAACATCGATACATATCCCGAACACGCGGACGGCCTGCGGGCGATTTATGACGATATCCGCAACTATTGCACCGCGGAGCAGATCGGCGCGCATCAGGACGCCTACGAGCGCGAGATCGCCTCGACGGGCGCGTGCTGGGGCGGCGGATGGGCGGGCCATTCGAATCCCGACTATGACCGCCTCCTCCATCTCGGGACGGAGGGGATCCGCGCCCTGATCGCCGAAGGGCTCCGAAAGAATCCCGGCGCGGCGGATTTTTACGAGGGCTGCTCCCTCGCGATGGACGCACTCGACGTGCTCGGGGACCGCTTCCGCGCACTGGCGCTGGAGCTCGCGGCCACCGCGTCGGACGAGTGTGTCCGGGCGGAATATGAGGCGACGGCGGCGGTGTTCTCCGTGATCCCGCGAAAGCCCGCGTATGACATGCGCTCGGCGGTCAACCTCTTCTGGATGTTCTTCACCTTCGACGGGATCGACTCTCCCGGGCGGCTCGATCAGTTCTTCCTCGATTTCTGGTGCGCGACACCCGAGGAGGAGGCCATGCGTCAGCTCGACCGCCTCTGGCAGGCGTTTCACGCGACGCGGACATGGAATCTCTGCATCAGCGGAAGCGACGAGAACTGGGTCGACCAGACGAACGAGGTGTCGTGGGCGGTCCTTGCGCTCGCGGAAAAATACCGGTATCAGACGCCGAACATCACCATGCGCGTACACCGGAACACTCCCGACGCGCTCTGGAACCGGGCGGCGGAGATCCTCGCGACGGGGATCGGCATGCCTGCGCTCTACAACGACGAGGTGGTCTGCACTGCGCTCGAGAAGATGGGGATCCCGCCCGTCCACAGCCACCTCTACTGCATGAACGGCTGCAACCAGATCGACATCATGGGCAAGTCGCACATGGGGCTGGAGGACGGCGAGGTCAATTTCGGAAAGTGCCTCGAATACGCGCTCTTCGACGGGTACGACACCATGCGGGACGCGCAGCTCTCGATCCACACGGGCGACGCGTCGAGGTTTGAAACCTTCGACGAGCTCATGGAGGCGCTGTACCGTCAGATCGACCGGATCACGGACGTTTCGGTAAGCCTTTCCCTCTCCTCGCAGATGACCTACGCGCGGTATGCGCCCTCCCCGATGCGCTCGTGCCTGCTCGAAGGATGCCTCGAGCGCGGGCGGGACTACAAGAACGGCGGTCCGCTCTACGGCGACGGGCAGATTCTCTCCGAGGGGATGCCGGACTGCGTCGATTCCCTCGCGGCGGTGAAGAAATTCGTGTTCGAGGAGAAGCGCTTCACGATGGCGGAGCTGATCGACGCGCTGCGGAAGAATTTCGAGGGCTGCGAGCGGATGCGGGCCGTGCTCATGACCGCGCCGAAGTTCGGCAACGACGATCCCTATGTCGACTCGATCATGAAGGCGGTCTCGGACCACTGGTTCGCGTATCTCAAAACGAAGCACACCTTCCGCGGCGGCACCTTTGCGGGCGGATGCTCGACGTTCAGCCGCGCGGCGAACAACGGACGTGCCTGCCCCGCCCTGCCGAACGGGCACCTGCGCGGGGATCCGATGTTCGCGGACTGCATCGGCGCGGTCCCAGGTCAGGACGTATGCGGTCCGACGGCGGCTGTGAAATCCGCGCTCACCTACGACCAGACCGAGGTCACGAGCGGATTCGTTTTCCAGCTCCGCTTCGACAAGACGCTCTTCGCGACGGAGACGGGGATGGCCTCGTTCGTCTCGCTCGCGAAATCCTACTTCAAAGGCGGCGGTCAGCAGCTCTCGGTCAATGTGCTGAACGCGGATGAGCTCAAGGACGCGCAGATCCATCCGGAGCGGTACGGCGACCTCATCGTGCGCGTCGGCGGGTACAGCGACTATTTCGTCCGGCTCTCCCGCGACCTGCAGGACAATATCATCGCCCGGACGAATTTTTGAGAGGTGAAGAACATGACGAAATTTCTATGCGGCGTATCCCGCGCGGACATCACCCCGCCCGTCGGGACGCTCCTCTTCGGGTACAATCCGCATCAGGTGAGCACGTCGATCCACGACAGGCTCGCCGTCACCGCCGCGGCCTTCTCGGACGGAGAGACGACTGCTGTGCTTGTGACCGCCGACGTCTGCGAGATCCAGACCGCGCTCTCGGACGAGATCCGGAAAAAGGCCGGGGAGGCCGCCGGGATCCCGCGGCAGAACATCCTGCTCTCCGCAACGCACACCCACTCCGCGCCGAACGTGACGGGCATGGAGGGCTGGGGCGATGTGGACCGTCCCTATGTCGACGCGGTCTTCCTCCCGGCAGTCGTGCAGGCGGTGAAGGAAGCGGTCGGAAGGCTCGAACCCGCCGTCCTCGGGATCGCGGAGACGGAAAGCCGCGTGGGCGTGAACCGGAGGGAGCTGAAGCGCGGCGGATATGTGAATTTCGGTCAGAATCCGTGGGGGCCCTTCGACCCGACGATGACCGTGATCGCGGTGAAATCCGCGGACGGGCGGGGACTGCTCAACCTCGTCCACTACGGATGCCACGGGACGGCGGCGGGATGTAATCACGAGATCAGCCGCGACTGGTCCGGGATGATGGTGGACCGCATGGAGCGCGAAACGGGCGTCATGACGGCGTACTGGCAGGGCGCGTGCGGCGACACGGGTCCGCGGATCTCGAACGGCCTCACGACGGGCGACATCACCTACGTCGAGGAGCTCGGCTCCCTCGCGGCGATGGACGCAGTCCGGGCGTGTAGGAAGATCCGGGCGTATCACGTGCCCGCCCTCGCCGTCTTTCACGGGACGGTCCGCCTGCCCTGCGCTTCGCTGCCGGATGAGGAGGCAGTCCTCGTGAGGCTCGCGGCGTTCGGGGATCCCGCCTCGCTCATCAACATTCAGGCGATGGAATACGGACACTGGCGGGACGTGCTCGCGGCGATCCGGGACGGGATCACACCGCCGGATGCGCTGGAATACGACACGACGCTCGTCGCTCTCGGGGACATTCTCTGGATCCCGCATCCGTTTGAGATGTTCACGGAGATCACGCTGCGGCTGAGGCAGTACGCGCCGTATGCGTATGTGCTCTCACTCTCGACGACGAACGGGACGAACGAATACCTGCCGACGAAGGGCGAGATGCTCCGCGGCGGCTACGAGGTCGACTGCTTCCGCTACGGGCATGTCTTCCCGATGACGGACGACGCGGACGAACACATCATTGAAGAGAATCTTCGGATTCTCGGCGTATAAGGAGGGAGAGGAATGTATCGGATCGGACAGGAAGAGATCGACGCCGTCGCGCGGGCCATTCTGAGCCGCGATTTCTTCAAGATCAACGGGAGCGGACAGGAGGTCCTGCGCTTTGAGGAGGAATGGAAGGCCTTCACGGGCGAAGACTATGCGCTGCTCATGACGTCCGGGTATGCCGCGCTCGCGTCCGCGCTCATCGGCATGGGGATCGGACCGGGCGACGAGGTGATCGTACCGGCGTACACCTACATCGCCACCGCGCTCGCCGTGCTCGAGGTCGGAGCGATCCCGGTCATCGCGGACACGGACGAGACGCTCACCCTCTCGGCGGAGGATACGGAACGAAAGATCACCCCGCGCACGAAGGCGATCATCCCCGTGCACATCCAGGGCTTCCCCTCCGACATGGACGGGCTCAAATCCGTCGCGGCGCGCCACGGCGTAAAGATCCTCGAGGACGCGTGTCAGTCGGCGGGCGGAACGTATCACGGACAACCGCTCGGATCGATCGGAGACGCCGGGGCGTTCAGCTTCAACTATTTCAAGATCATCACCTCGGGCGAGGGCGGCGCGCTCACGACGAACGACCGCACGATCTACGAGCGCGCTCTGATCTATCACGACGCCTCGGCGGTCGCATTCTTCGGATCACAGCTCGACGGGATCTCGGAGCCGCTCTTCGGCGGTCGGGAATACCGTGTGTCGGACCTCACCGGGGCGATCCTGCGCGAACAGCTCCGCCGCCTGCCCTCGCTCCGCGCCGATCTGAAACGGATCCAGCGCGAGCTTGCGGACCGGATCGGGGGTACTTTGACCGTCGCGCCCTCGCATGATTTTGAAGGGGACACCGGAACGACCCTCGCCCTGCGCTTCGGCTCGGAGGCGGAGACACGGCGCTTCACCGCTCGCTGCGCGGAACGGGGGATCGGGCTGACCGTGCCGATCGACACCGGAAAGCACGTCTACACCAACTGGACGCAGGTCATGGAAAAACGCGGCGCGCTCCACCCGTTGATGGATCCGTACAAGATGGAAGCCAACCGCGGCGCGTCCTGCGATTATACGCCGGATATGTGCCGCAAGGCCCTCGATCTGCTCGCGCGGACGGCGTATCTCGCGATCAGTCCCGACTGGACTGAGGCGGACGTCGGCCATGTGGCGGATGTGCTCCTCGGGCGGAAGTAAAACCGGATAAACGCAAAAAGGGCTGCCGTTGTGAGACAGCCCTTTCTGTATTTTGATGGAATCAGCCGTTGCCCTCTCCTGCGGGATCGGCTTCGCTCTCACCGGGGATCTCTGCGGGAACTTCCGCCTCCGCTTCCACGGTGAATTCCGCGGAGCCGTTCTTCGAGTTGAGGGTGAAGGAGACGATGTGTCTGCCCGCTTCGAGCTTCATGCCGTCGGCGAGGGTGATCGCGATCCGACCGTCCTTCGCTTCGGCCTTCATGCCCTCGACGGAGACCGCTTCGCCGTCCTTCTCGAGGCCCTTCACCGTCACGACCACGTCGCCGAGATCGTCGAGGTCAAAGTCCGGGGTGACTTCGATGACGCCGTCCTTCATCTCCGCTTCAAACGCCGGGTCCGCACCTTCGATGAGGAGCTTTGCTTCGCCGCCTGCCGCGAGGAATTCGACGTGCTTCATGTAGAGGTCCGCGTACTTCACTTCTTCGATCTTGTTGTCCTTCGTGATCCGGATGACCCGCATGTCCTTTGCGATGGCGTAGGCCGTGCCGTCGATCGAAACCGTGCCGGAGGTGTAGCCCGTGACGAGCCCTTCCGCCGTCATGTCTGCTTCGGCTCCGGTGACGTGTCCGTCCGCGTCGAGGCGGTAGTCGTGTCCGTTTTCCAGGTCGCCCGTCTGGGAGAGAACGGTTTCGATCTCGCCCTTCGCGAAGTTGTAGGCGATGTATTCGGTCCAGCTTCTGCCGTCCTCGAAGACCTGTCCGCCCAGCGCGAGGATGCGCACGGAGGCTGCGTCGGGATCATACGCGCCGACCGAGCCGTCGGAGACACAGAGGTAGCTGAGCGTCTCGACGTTGCCGACCTCGTTCCGGAAGACGGCGACGATCATCGCACCGTCCGCGATCTCCATATCGCCGAGGTTCGCGCCGCGCTTCCGGCTCCAGCCGCCGTTCTGGCAGACGACGATTTCGGAGTTCTCGTCGACGATGAATTTCACCTCAGAGAGACCCGCTGCCGTCGCGAGAGTTTCCGCATCTCCTGCGCGGAGGATAAAGCTGTTGCGTCCGTCGACCTTCACGGAGGAGTTCTTCGCGTCCCCGATGAGGAGGGCGATCTCATCCGCGCCGTTTGCGTTCTGCACGAAGGCCTTCGCGCCGGATTCGAGCACGCCGTCCTTTGCCTCTGCCGCGATCAGACGGTATTCGCCGTCGGATTCGACATAGCGGTAGACCTCGCCCTTCTGCGCCGCGCCGTCGTTCACATAGATGTTCTGCTCTCGTCCGTCGAGGAAGGCGGTCATGACATACCGGAACGCGCCGTCCTCATAGATGCGGTACGCGTCGGTGAGGGCCGTCAGGTACTTCGAGGCGGAGGCGGTCACGCTGCCCTCGATCACTGCGGCGATCTGTCCGTCGTACACGGCGACCGTCGCGTTCTTGCCGAGCGTCAGCTTTGCGCGGAGATCTTCCGCACGGATGCCGGCGGTCTCGTTGCCGAGGTCGAAGATGTCGTCGTCGATTTTCGCCGTGCTGTTCGTCAGGCGCTTTACCGTGCCGGAGACGATGTCGAGGGTGTCGGCGATGATGATTTCGTTCGCGTTCTTGTTGTAGTAGTAGAGGACGTATTCCCCGTTCACGGCTTCCTTCGCGTTCTTCACATCGACGTCCTTGCGGTCATCGGCGAGATTCACGCGTCCGTCCGCGGCGATCTCCAGTCTGCCGACCTTGTACGGGGTGAGGATGCCGATTCTCGCGGCGTCTTCCCCTTCTGCGCACAGGAGGGAGATCCGGCAGAACCCGAGGAGGGGCTTCAGCTCGTCGACGGATTCGATCTGCTCGAGCTCGGCGTCGCCGTCGTAGGCGTAGAGCTTGAGTTCGTTGTCGTTCGTCGCGAGGGCGTCGGAGTATTCGTCGACGAGGGTATAGCGGACATCGCCGATCTTCACGGTCTTCTTGTCGATCACAGCGGAATCAAAATCCGTGCGCTCGCACATCGGGACCGCGGAGAGGACCGTGCGCACGCCGCCCTCGGTCTTCACAATGAGGCGGAAGGTCTCGCCGAGGTGTTCGTCCGCGTCGCCGTCGATCTCGCGCCCGTCGACCGTCATGGATTTGCCGTCCGCCGTCCTGAAGGTAACGAAGCCGTTCTTCACGACGGGAGAGCCGTCCATGGCGTAGCGGTTGGTGGCGGAGAGGACGGCGTCGGTCATCTCATAGCCGAAGACCTCTTCGATGATGGAGGTCGATTCCTCGATCTTCGCGCCGTTCGGAGCCGTCTTCGGGATGAGCAGCTCGGAGGTGAGGGCATTGTAGAGGATCACTGCCGTTTCGCCGCGCGTGAGGGTTTCGGTATAGGCGACGTCTTCGAGGCCCTTGTCGAGTCCGAGACGCACGGCCTGATTGATGTAGGACCAGGGATACCCGGCGTTCATGCTGTCGTTCTCCTGGCCGAGCGCGCGGACCAGCATCGTCATGGCATCCTGCTTGGTGATGCCGCCCTTCGGGTTGAAGCTGCTTGCCGAAGTGCCGCGGATGTAGCCTGCCGCGTTCGCCCACGAAATCGCGCCGTTGTAATAGGGATCGTAGAGATCGGCGAAGGCGGTGGTGTTCTCGCGGCCCGCGTCGTCTCGGCCGAGCATCAGGCGGAAGAGGAGCGTCGCCATCTGTTCGCGGGTGACGGGGACGTCCGGAGAGAATTCGTTCTCGCTCGTCCCGCGGATAACGCCGATATCCGAGAGGATCGAAATCTCGGTCGCCGCGCGGCTGTCTTCCTTCACGTCGTCATAATTCTTCGCGGAAACCGCGGTCGCGCCGGACGCGAGGGTCAGGGATGCGAGCACGGCTGCGAAAAGCTGTTTTTTTGTCATGGATTGCCTCCTGTGGATAGGGTTTGTTTTGCGTTTGCCCGGCGGTTAGTCTCTCTCACCGCCGCGACAACATGATACCATAGCGCGGCGTCTGCGTCAATCGGTTTTATGCACATGAAACATTTTTGAAATATTGATTCATCGTTTTTTCATCATATTGTACAATTCTTCCGGCAATGGAATTCCCTGCGGCGTGGATTTGGCTCTCTCACGGAAACGGAGGATTTTCGTGGAATGCACACCGCAAGGCATTGGATCAGGCAGGCGAAAATGTTGATTTTTTGAAAACAAAAAGAGCCGCGGGATGATCCGTGACTCTCTGTATGAAATGGAAGCTTATTTCGACGCATAGACGGCCTTGGTCTGTTCTACGACGGACGCGAAGAACGCAAACGCCGCGTTTCCGCCGTCCTCATAGTCGGTCATGAGGACGATCACATACGGTTTTTCTCCGTCGACGATCGCCATGTCGTGGAACGCGTTGACATCCCAGCCGTATTTGTGGGCGACCATGCCCGCCGGATAGTGCACCGCGATCATTTCCCCGTAGCGCGAGCGCGTCATGAGATCCCGCATCCAGCGCGCGTAGGACGATCCGGTTTCAAAATACTTGTAGATTTCGCAGAGGAACTTTCCGCAGTCCCGCGCGGTGAGGTACATGAATCCGGAGGACTGCCCTTCGATCCCGAGCTGCCAGACAAGGGAATTAAAGGATGTGAAGCCGAAGCGGTCGTAGATCTGGCTGAACGCGATGTTGTCGCTGTACAGGAGGGCATATTCGAAGAGCTCGCGCCAGGTGAGCGTGAAGCCCTTCCCTTTGAGCATGATCTCGCCCGATCCCTCGGTGTTCATCGTATCGGGATCGTAGGTCCATATCTCGTCGAGATCGTACTTTGTCTCCCATGTGCGGTAGAGGATTTTCCCGTCCGCGTCCCGTTCGGCGGAGGCTTCGAAATTCTCGATTTCCCGCAGGACGGAGAGGATGTAGGGCGCCTTGATGAGGCTCGCGGCGTAGAGGACGGTGTCCGCGTTGTAGGCGAGCTCCTCGCTGCCGTCGATCGCGGCGGTATAATACGCGACGGTCGGATGGACCTCAATGAGGCGCGTCTTGTTGTCGGTCCAGTCCCAGCGGTCGGGCGCGGAGACGAGGGTCTGCATCAGCGTCTGCTCCGCCTCGTTCAGTCCGGACCAGGTGTTTGCCGTCGGCGCGGGCGCGGCTTTGACGCTCACGGGCGGGACGAGCTTTTCCTCGGCGGATTTCCGCGCTTCCTCGGCTTCGTCGAGCGCTTTTTTCGTGTCCTTCAATTCCGATTTCGCATCGGAGAGCTCTTCCCGTGCGTCGGACAGCCTGCTCTGCGCGACCTTCAGCTCGGTCTGCGTCGACATCAGCTGCGACTTCTTGTCAGCGAGGGCGTCCTTCGTGTCGGACAGCTCGTCTTCGAGCGAATCGACGGTCTCCTGCAGGGCGCGGCTTCTCTCCCGGAGCACGGAGGCGGCCTCCTTCTTGGCGTCGACCTTGCGCTCAAGTCCTTCGACATCCCGGCGAAGCATCTCCGCAACACGGTTCGCCTCCTCAAGCTGATCGGAGAGCGTGCCGCACTCGCCGTTCAGGCTGTCGCGCTCGTCGTGGAGTCCAGTGATGATCTCCTCAAGGGATTCGATCTTCGCGGTCTTGTCCGTGAGATCCTCTTCGGCGCGCACGCGTTCGGATTCGAGGCGGTCGAGCTCCTCGTTCAGGCTGTCGAGCTCGCCCCGGAGAACGTCGGCGCGTTCAGCGAAGGAATCCTTCACCCGGAGCGCGTCCCGCAGATCCTGCGCCGCGCGGACGCAGAGGACCGAGAGGACCACGGTCGCCGCGGCAAGCACTACGCAGAGGACGGCGAGGATGAGATTCCTTCCCTTCAAGCGGTTCATGTGCGCGATCTCCTTCATTCGGTCAAAAGAATACGGGGGGACCCTCCGTGAGGTTCCTCCCGCCGCCCGTCCGGCTGCCTTCATGGCTTCGGATGGGGTCAGTTGTCGTCGGTGCTGTAAAATACGATCTCCTGCGGATACCGGAGTCCGAGCTTTTCCCGCGCGATCTCGGCGACGTATTCGTCGTCAAAGGGACGGTCGATCTCGGCCTGCAGTTCGTTGATCGTTTCGTTCATCTGGCTGATCTCCGCGTCGAGCCGTTCGGCCTTCGAGAGGAGATCGTTCTGTTTCAGGTGCAGGGAGACGAACATGACGACGAACGCCGCGAGCAGCACCAGCATGCAGACGCGCACGAACATATTCCGGAAAATGCTTCTCATGTTGTCACCCCTCCTCCCCGAATGATAGATCCTGTCTGAGTGTCCGGCGCAGCCTCTCCGTTTTCCGGAGTGCGCGGCGCCGCTTTGCCCGCCCGATAAGCCGCCTGCCCGTATGCCGCCAGAGTACCGCTGCGATCCGTCCGATCAGGCGTCCGAGCCATGACAGCGGCTTCCAGACGAGGACGGAGACGAGCTTATGCAGGGCGGCGGCGATCTTCTCCGCAAAGAAGAGGACGACGCGGCCGAGCGTTTCGTGCCAGACGGCAAATCCGGCGACCGTGCCTGCGGCGATGAACCACCGGAACGCGCCGTCATTCACGCGGTAGACCCAGAGGGAAAACGCCGCGCCAATGAGGAGCATCCAGAATAAGTCCGTGAAAAAGAGGATCAGGAACGGGACGACGCCCCGCTTTGTCTTCCTCTTTCCGCCGTCATACGACACAATCGAGCACAGGATGTGGTTAATCCTTATTATATCGTAACTTGCACCAAAAATCAAGCCCAAAATGAAAGAAGTTGCGACAATCTGCGCCTGTTTTTGCAAAAAAGTTTCGAGATACTGCATTTATCGGAACAATCTCCCGAAAAATCCGCGTCGTTCGCCGTCGGCGGCGGGATCTTCATAGGAAAATCCGTCGATCTCTCCATGAAGGACGAGCGCACCCTCCTCCGTCGAGAAGCTGTCGATCTTGAGCCCCGAGCCCTCGATCACGACGCGTCCGAGGGCGGTCTGCAGGAGGATTTCGGTGTCGGTGAAGCTCTCGACCTCCTCGACGCCGGAGAGCTCCATTTTTTTACGGGAATAGAGACGCACATCCTGGTCCATATCCATCCTCCGATCTCTTCGATGTGTTCGATTGTATGCGGCGGTGCGGAGGGGTAGAACGGACGGCGGGCGGATTTCCCGGCGGCACAGAAAAAGGACCGCGCGTCATCCGTACGGTCCCGGGGAATTATTCGATCACTTCGTAGAGCGAGGAGGCGTCGGCCTTTGCGGCGTGCTCCTTTACGTCGAGAACGCGGAATTTCAGCGTCCGGTCGCCGTAGGTCACCGCGATCACGTCGCCCTCCTTCACGTCGTAGGAGGCCTTCGCGCGCTTGCCGTTGACCTCGACGTGCTCGCTGTCGCAGGCCTCGTTCGCCACGGTGCGCCGCTTGAT
>CACZSA010000271.1 GCA_902783705.1 uncultured Ruminococcus sp. | reverse complement strand
GACGCTCGAGATCGTGAAGGTCCTCTACCGCGGCGCGGACATCCTCATCCTCGACGAGCCGACCGCCGTCCTCACCCCGCAGGAGACGGAGAAGCTCTTCGCCGTCATGCGCGAGATGAAGAAGGACGGACGCGCGGTGGTCATCATCACGCACAAGCTCCATGAAGTCCTCTCCGTCTCGGACCGCGTCTCGATCCTGCGCAAGGGCGAGTACATCGGCACCGTCGACACGAAGGACGCGACCGAGCTCTCCCTCACCGAGATGATGGTCGGCAAGAAGGTCACGCTCGACATCGAACGTCCGGAGCCGAAGAACCGCGTGAAGCGTCTTGCGGTGAAGAACCTGAACGTGATGGGCGCGGAAGGGGTCCCGGTTCTGAAGGACGTCTCCTTTGAAGCGTTCGGCGGCGAGATCCTCGGCATCGCGGGCATCTCCGGCTGCGGGCAGAAGGAACTGCTCGAAGCCGTGGCGGGCCTGCAGATCCCCATGGCGGGCTCGTCGATCGAATTTTACCCGCCGGAGCAAGAGGGCGGGGAAGAGCTGGTCGGACGGTCCCCGCGCGAGATCAAGGAGATGGGCGTGCATCTGTCGTTCGTCCCGGAGGACCGCCTCGGCATGGGGCTCGTGGCCTCGATGGGCATGACCGACAACATGATGCTGAAATCCTATGAGAAGGGCTCGTCCTTCTTCGTCGAAAAGAAAGCGCCGCGCGAGCTCGCGGAGTCGGTCAAGGACGAGCTGGCGGTCGTGACGCCGTCGGTAAGCTATCCGGTCCGGCGTCTCTCGGGCGGCAACGTGCAGAAGGTGCTCGTCGGACGCGAGATCGCGGCGGCCCCGGCGGTCCTGATGACGGCCTACGCCGTGCGCGGACTCGACATCGGCACCTCGTACCAGATCTATCACCTTCTGAATGAGCAGAAGGAAAAAGGCGTCGCCGTCATCTACGTGGGCGAGGATCTCGACGTACTGATCGACCTCTGCGACCGGATCCTCGTGCTCTGCGCGGGTCAGGTCACGGGCATCGTCGACGGGCGCGGGGCAACCAAGGAGGGCATCGGCCTTCTGATGACGAAGATCGCCCGCACGGACGACGGACACCGCCATCTCGGACATGCGGAACAGACGGAAGGAGGCGCGGCACATGAATAAGACCCTCGAGAAAACCGAACGCCGGGAGCCTCTCGTCCGCATCGCGCGCCGGGACGGCGTTCCCTTCGGCAAAAAGGCCGGGATCCGGGCTGCGGCGATCGTGCTCGCCCTGATCCTCGACGCGTTCTTCATCGTCGTGGTGACGGGGCTCAATCCCCTCGCCGTCTACGCGGAAATCTTCAAGGCGACCTTCGGGACGAGCCTGCGCTTCATGTGGATGCTGCGCGACATGGCGGCCCTTCTCTGCATCGGCGTCGCGCTGGCACCCGCGTTCAAGATGCGGTTCTGGAACATCGGCGCGGAGGGGCAGGTCCTCATGGGAGGCTTCGCCACCGCGATGTGCATGATGTTCCTAGGGCAGAAGCTGGCCACCCCCGTCCTCTTCCTTGTCATGGTCGTCTCCTCCCTTGCGGCGGGCGCATTGTGGAGCTTCTTCCCGGCGTTCTTCAAGGCGAACTGGAACACCAACGAGACGCTCTTCACCCTGATGATGAACTATGTCGCCATCCAGATCGTCGCCTATGCCACGAACATCCTCCGCGGTCAGGCGTCCTCCCTCGGCACCATCAACATGGGCTCGAAGATCGGCTGGTTCCCGAAGCTCCTGGGATACGACTTCACGCTCAACATCCTCATCGTCGTCGCGCTGACCGTCGCCATGTTCGTGTACCTCAAATACTCGAAGCACGGCTATGAGATCTCCGTCGTCGGCGAATCCGAGCGCACGGCGAAGTACGCGGGCATCGACGTGAGAAAGGTCACGATCCGCACGCTCCTCCTCTCCGGCGCGATCTGCGGGCTCTGCGGCTTCATCATCGTCGCGGGCAACAAGCACACCATCTCGACCAACACGGCGGGCGGCGACGGCTTCACCGCGATCATCGTG
>CACZSA010000270.1 GCA_902783705.1 uncultured Ruminococcus sp. | reverse complement strand
GAGGCCCTTGACGTCGATGCCGCCGTTCGGATTAAGCGAGATCGCGACGACGTCCTTCGCGCTGTTCGTCCAGCGGACCGTCACGTCTTCCCCGCCGTTCTCCGCGTCGATCGTGGCGTAGAGGACGGAGCCGCTGCCGACCGTCAGATCGAGCTTTTCCTTCGAGAGGTGCAGTCCCGTGACGATGGGTCCCGTCGGGGCGGGCTCTTCGGTCTCAGGCATCTTCTCGGGCTCCTCTTCGTGCTCGTCGACCTTCGGCGGCGCGTCGGGATCGGGATTCTCGAGCGTGTCGGATCCCTCCGGCTCCTGCTCGTGCCCGTCTTCCGACGCGTCGGATTTCTCGTCTTCCTCCGGCGTGTCCGAAGTCTCCGTTTCGCCGGGATCCGCATGAGGCTCCGCGTCGTCCGGGTTCTCAGACTCCGGTTCTTTTGCCCCGGTCTCGTCGGACGCTTCGGGGTCCTCCGTCGGGGCCGCGGTGTCGGGTTCCTCCGGGATCTCCGGATTCTCGGGATTCTGCTGCTCATCCGGCTGCTTCGGGGTGTCCGTGCCGTTCAGGAGGGCGTCGAAGGCCGCGGAGATGGCGTCGGTGTCCTCGTGCTCGACCGGCTTCTCGCCCGTGGGATTGAGGAGGACGAAGTTCTCTTCCCCGCCGATGCTGTAATCGACGCCGGTCAGGGTGTCCATCTTCTTCGAGAGCCCGACGAGCTGCTCGCGCCCGACGAAGGTGTCGGAGATGAAGGTGGAGATCCCCGCGAAATAGGAGCCGTCGGCGAGCGCAGAAAAGGAGAACGCCGGCATCGTCGCGAGGGTGCGCTTTTCGGATTCGGAGATCGTCGGGCGGTTCGGCTGGACGATGTTCCAGAGGGCCGTGCCGCCGAAGATCGCGCCGACGAGCGCCAGACAGGCGATATCTGTGATTTTATTATGCTTGTTCAAGGCGAAACCTCACTGAAAATGAAGGATCAGAACCGGAAATAGAGGAACGGGCTGTAGCTGTTGCCGACGAGGCGAACGGTGGACGCGCCGATGAAGAGGATCACGACGGCGGTCTTCAATATCCGCTGTGCCGGATAGGGGATCTTCTCTCCGTACTTCTCCCAGAGCTTCGGGAAGACCGGGATCGCAAAGAAGATCGCGGCGATCAACAGGAAGATGTTGTCGGCGAGGATCGAGGAGGTGAAGATGTCCGTGAGCGAGGCGATCCCGATGCCGAAGAGATAGCCGAGGTTTTTGAAGAGATTCGTGTCGAAGTAGAAGATCGCGAAGCCGAAGACCGTGATGAACACCGTGTAGGCGTGCGAAAGGATCTTCGAGGGGATCTTCGGGATGCTGTCGAACCATTTGAGCAGCGTGGACTTTTCGATCATCAGGAGCACCGCGTAGTAGAGGCCCCAGAGGATGAAGTTCCACGACGCGCCGTGCCAGAGACCCGTGAGGAACCAGACGACGAGGATATTTCGCTGCTGGTCGTGGCGGTTGCCGCCGAGGGGGATATAGACGTAATCGCGGAAGAACGTGCCGAGGGAAATGTGCCAGCGGCGCCAAAACTCCGTC
Organism: uncultured Ruminococcus sp.; assembly: GCA_902783705.1. GTDB lineage: Bacteria > Bacillota > Clostridia > Oscillospirales > CAG-272 > UMGS1696. The sequence continues at coordinate 6,738 of CACZSA010000270.1, read as the reverse complement.
GCGCTCGTCGAGATCAGCGGGTAGTTGAAGTTTTCAAGGAACCGGAAGCCGAACATGCGCCCGAGGCCGATCGCCATGTCGGAGTAGCCCGAGAAGTCGAAATAGAGCTGGAGGGTGAAGAACACCGCGCCCGCCCAGCGTCCGAGGAGCGTCACGTCGGAGAGACCGTAGAGGCCGGTGATGACCGTCGCGCAGTTGTCGGCGATGAGGACCTTCTTGGCAAGGCCGCGGGCGAAACGGAACAGGCCCTCGTTGAAGTTTTCGACCGTCACCGAACGGGATTCGAGCTGGGCTTCGATGTCCTTGTAGCGCACGATCGGGCCGGCGATGAGCTGCGGGAAGAAGGAAACGTAGAGGAGGAGGCGGAAGTAGGATTTCTGGACGTCCGCGTCCTCGCGGTAGACGTCGATGACGTAGGACATGGTCTGGAAGGTGAAGAAGCTGATGCCGATCGGCATGGTCACGCTGACCGTCGGGATCGTGACGTTGAAGATCGTGTTCAGCGTGTCGACGGCGAATCCGAGGTATTTATAGAACCCGAGGACGCCGAGGTTTGAGACGATCGCCAAAACAAGCCAGAGCTTCCGCGTCGATTCCACCCGCGTCGCGCCGATCAGCCGTCCGAAGAGGTAGTCCGCCGCGACCAGCCCGATCATCAGAAAGACGCAGACGGGCTCGCCCCACGCATAGAAGAACAGCGAGAAGACGACGAGCACCCCGCGCCTCCACGCGTCGTTTTTGACAACGAAGTACGCGAGGAACAGAGCCGGGAGGAATATATACAGAAAGAACAGATTCGAAAAGACCATGTCGGCGATTCCCTTTCATCGCCCGTCGATGTGCGGGCATTCCTGTATATTATAGCATTTTCGGGAGGAAATGTAAACCGTTTTCGCCCCGAATCGGGGAAATTAAAGAGATATTCACAAATTATCCGATTGTTTGAAGGAAGCGGCGGAGATGCGGGCTTCGGCAAGCCGCTTCCCAAGAAAAAACGGCCATGCACCCGCACGACCGTTATTCCCCGTCAAAAGGAGGCTCCACACCCTCCATTCTTCATTCTTCATTCTTCATTCTCCTCAGCACAATCTCCCCGAGCTCCCGGGGCGTTTCGGCGAAGCATTCCGCGCCGTTCTCCACGAGCTCTTCCCTGTCCCGGAAGCCCCAGAGGACGGAGACGACGTGCAGACCCGCGTTTCGGGCCGTCTCAATGTCGACCTCGGAGTCGCCGACGTAGACCGCCTCCTCCGCCGTCACGCCGAGGATCTTCAGGGCGTGCCATACCATGTCGGGCGCGGGCTTGCGGCGGATCCCGGCGGCCTCGTTCTCCCCGGCTGCCGCGTCGATCGCCGGGAAATACTTCTTCGTCAGCCGCACCGTCGTCGCGTCCGGCTTGTTCGAGACGACCGCCATCCGGATCCCGTGCGCGGCGAGGGTCTCCACGCAGTCCGTGATCCCGTCGTAGGGGCGGGTCTTTTCCTCGGCGTGCGCGGCGTAGGTCGCCCGGTAGAATTCCACGGCCTCGTCGAAACGCGGATCGGACGCGCCGCCGGGGAGGGTGAGCTCGAGCAGGCGGTTCACGCCGTTGCCGACCGATGCGCGGACCTTCGCGAGCGTATGTTCGGGATAGCCGAGATGCCGCATCGTCGCGTTCACGGCGTCCGTCAGGTCTTCGAGCGTATAGAGAAGCGTTCCGTCCAGATCGAACAGAACGGCCTTGCAGTTTTTCATAATGGCCTCGCTGATTCGAATTTCAGGTTTATGATACCACATCGCCGAGGATTTGTCAATTCCCCGCTGAAAACGGCGCGATTTCGGACGTTTTTTCTGAATTCCGGCGTCCGGCGGAGGGCTCGGCTGTACATTTTTCACGAGAAAATCCCGCGTTTCTCGCGCCTTTGTCTTGACAATTCTCCGAATATCTGCTATCATCAGGACAGAACGAAGTTTACGGGAGGAAGCATGGACAAGAAGATCCTCTGGAGCCCGGACCTCTACGCCGCGCACCGCATTCCGGGCATCGCCGTGAGCGCGCGCGGGACCCTGCTCTTCGTCTGCGAGGCGCGGGACACCTTCTCCGACTGGGCGCGGATCGATCTGCTCCTCTGCCGCTCGGAGGACGGCGGGGAGACGGTGCGCGGTCCCCTCCTGCTCGCGTCCGGCGACGAGGCGCACCCGACCGTCAACAATCCGGTCCTGATCCCCGCGCGGGACGGGAGGCTCTTCTTCCTGTACTGCCGGGATTATTCCGTCTGCGGCGGGGACGTGTTCCTGCGCGTCTCGGAGGACGACGGACTGACCTGGAGCGAGCCGCGCGATCTCATGGCCTCGACCCGGCCCGAGGCGCACGCGGCGTTCGCGTTCGGTCCCGGGCACGGCATCGAGACGCCGGACGGCACGCTCCTCTGCCCCGTCTGGTTCGTCCCGGCGGGCGCGCATCCCGATATGAGATCGCATCATCCCGCGCGGGTCTCGGTGTTTTTCTCGAAGGACGGCGGCGATTCGTGGTCCCTCGGCGAGGTGCTCCCGGAGACGCCCGACTGTCCCGATCCGAACGAGACCGCGGCAGCTATGACGTCCTCGGGCGGCGTCTATCTCAACACGCGCCTCACGGGGGCCGGATACCGCGCGTCGGCCTGGAGCGATACCGGGTACGACGGCTTCACCGCCTTCACGCCCGCGAGAGATCTGCGCGATCCCACCTGCATGGGCAGCGTCGTCTCGACCGCGTGGGATGGACGGCACGCGCTCCTCTATGTCGGCTGCGACTCAACCAAGGAACGGGAGAACCTCACCATTCACGCCTCGCTCGACGACGGGCACACCTGGGAGCGATCCCTCGTCGTCGAACAGGGCGACGCGGGCTATGCCGATCTCGCGGTCACGGACGGGACGGTCTATGTCCTCTATGAACAGCGGTTCGGGGAGGTTGTCCGCCTCGCCCGGTTCCCGCTCGATGAACTGTTTCACTCTGAAAAGTAAAATACGCGAAAGGATCAACGCCATGTCTGATTATCTCGTCAAGCTCTGGGAGATCCCGTCCCCCGAACCGTATTACGCCTCCCTGCGGGAGAAGAACATCGTCGTCCGCAAGCCCATCGGGCCGGAGAATTACGCCGTCATCGGCTGGATCCGCGAGCACTTCGGCGCGGGCTGGGCCTCCGAGAGCGAGAACGCCTTCTTCCGCGATCCGAAGGGGATCTACATCGCCGTGCGCGAGGGAGACGGCCCCTCCGAGATGCTCGGCTTCGCCTGCTATGACGCGACCGTCAAGGGCTTCTTCGGTCCGACGGGCGTGGGAGAATCCGAACGTCATCAGGGGATCGGCGCGGCGCTCCTGCTCGCCTGCCTCTCTGCGATGCGGGAGGAGGGCTACGGATACGCCGTGATCGGAAGCGTCGGTCCGGCGGAATTCTACAAGAAGATCTGCGGCGCGGTCGAGATCGAGGGCTCCTCCCCCGGCGTCTACCGCGGCATGCTGAGGTGAGGGCGATGGACGATAAAAGCAGGGATCTCCCCGACGCGCTCCGGGAGTATGTCGAAGGTCTCCACACGGACGAGCCGAAGAAGCCCGATCCGCCAAAAGGTCTCCATGACACGCCCGGCTGGTTCCGGATGATGCGGGAGAAGCCCGTGCTCACGCTGAAGGAGGCGCGGGCGTTCCAGACCGGTCACGGACCGCTTGCCGCGTGCGGATGGATCCATTCGTCCTCCGGGATGATGATGAACAGCACGACGCAGGAGAAGGCGTCCGTCGAATGGAACGCGGACGGGGACGCCGTGCTCCGCATCGAGAAGAAGGAGGGGGGCGGCGCGCGGGAGCTCTCCGTCTACCGCGTGGACAAGGAGGTGTCCGCGGCGATCCGCACCCTGATCGAGCGGGAAAACCTCGCCGCGTGGGAATACCTCGCCTATGATCCCTCGCGCGAGCCCGTGATTTATGATTATTCCTCCTCCTCGAATCTCTTCCTGCGCTTCGACGAGTCGATCTCCGACCGGAGGTACCCCGTGACCGTCACCGTGGGGAGCGGGCAGGCGAATCAGAACGGCGGGGAAAAAGTCTTCTCCGCATTCCACGAGCTCGTCTACCGGAGCCGGACGCCCGAAAATCTGCTCTCCGAGGAAAAGACGCCCGCGGATCCGTCGAACCCATTCGGCCCCTTCGGGATGGGCATGACGCCCCTTTCCGCGAAAGGATGGACGTGCGCCGTGTGCGGAGCGGGCCGCAATACCGGGAAGTTCTGCCCGGAATGCGGATCCCCGCGGAAATGGACCTGTCCCGCATGCGGCGCGGAGAACGAGGGAAAGTTCTGCACCGAATGCGGGCGGAAGAGAGAATAACACAACAAATCCAATCATAAGGGGGCTGTCATTCTCCTCTCCCAGCCTTCCCCCTCCGTGGGGAAGATGCCCCCGCAGGGGCGGATGAGGGGAGATGTGCCATTCAATCTCAGATTTCTATGCAAATCCAGCAGTTCCAAAACGATCATAAAGGAGGTTATCCGATGAAACCACTGCCGACCTGCGTCGCGTCCTATTCATTCCACGGGATGCTCTATGACGGGACCTGCGACGTCTTCCGCTATCTCGATCTGCTCCGCTTCCGGTATCACGTCCGGTACGCGGATATCTGGACGGGATTTCTGCCAAACCTCGACGAGGGATTCGTCCAAAAGGTCCGCGCCGCGCTCGACCGGGATGAGCTCACCCTCGCGAACCTCTGCGTCGACGGTCCGCACGTCTGGGTGGACGATCCCGCCGAGCGCGAGGCGCACAAGAAGCAGATGTTCGACATGCTCCGGGCCGCGGAGGCTCTCGGGGCGAAGACCGTGCGCATCGATTTCGGCGGCACGGAGGGACACACGATGCCCGAGGAGGCGTTCGACTACATCGTCTCGACCTACCGGGAATACTGCGCGTTCTGCGCGGACCGCGGCATGAAGATCGGTCCGGAGAACCACTGGGGCTGGGACCGCGTGCCGGAATACCTCGAGAAAGTCGCCGCGGCGGTCGATTCCCCGGCGTACGGGCATCTCTATCACCTGCGCAATTTCTACGACGAACCGGAGCGCGGCGAGGCCTACGCGATCTCGAAGGCCATGCACACGCACATCCACGCAAATTCCATGCCCTACGCGAAGGACGTGATCCGGCGGCTCGCCGTGCGCGGGTACGAGGGCGTTTACTCGGTCGAGCATCACTCCGGACAGCTCGAGCCGGAGCGCGTCGACTGGCAGCTCGCCACGGTGCGCGGCCTGATCGCCGAACTGAATCAGGAAGGATTTGAAGAAACAGCGAAGCCGTCGTTCTTCGACGGGATCTACGGAATCGGAGGCTGACATGGCAAAGGAAAAGATCCGCGTCGCCATCATCGGCGTCGGCATCATCGGCGAATCCCACATTCAGAATTACAAGAATATCCCCGAGGCGGAGATCGCGGCGATCTGCGACATCCGGGAGGACCGCCTGAACGAGATCGGCGACCGCTACGGCATCGCCCGCCGCTACACGCACATCGGCAAGATGCTCCGGGACGAGGAGCTCGACGCGGTCGACGTCTGCCTGCACAACAATATGCACGCGCCCGTCTCCATCGCCGTCATGCGCTCCGGGCGGGACTGCTACTGCGAGAAGCCGATGGCGGGCTCCTTCTATGACGCGCGGGAAATGCTCCGGGTGTCCGAGGAGACCGGACGGAAGCTCCACATTCAGCTCGCGTTCCTCTACACGAACGAGACCAAGGCCGCGAAGCGCTTCATCGACGCGGGCGACCTCGGACGGATCTATCACATGCGCTCCTACGGCTTCCGGCGGCGCGGCAGACCGTTCGTCGACGGCTACGCGGCAAAGGAATTCGTCAACACTGTGACCTCCGGCGGCGGCGCGCTCTTCGACATGGGCGTCTACCACATCTCCCAGCTTCTGTATCTGACGGGGATCCCGGAGCTCGAGCGCGTCACGGGCCGGACCTACGCCGAGATCGCGATGGACGAGGGAAGGCGGCTCGAGAGCGGCTACAACGTCGAGGAGCTCGGCCTCGGATTCGCGAACTACAAGGGCGGCCTCTCGCTCGACGTCCTCGAATCGTGGGCGGTGCACGGGCGTCCCTTCCCCTCCTCGGTCCTCATGGGCTCCGAGGCGGGCATTTCGCTGAGTCCGCTCGTCATTCACTCCCGCCGCCACGACATCGAGACGGACACGACGGTCGACCTCGGGCAGATGGACTACCTCGCGCACACGGTCTATGCGGATTCCGCGCATTATGACAGCTCCCAGCAGCACTGGATCCACGCGCTCCTCGGCAAGTGCGAGCTTCTCCCGACGGCGAAGATCGCGCTCGAGACGCAGCGGCTGCAGGAGGGAATCTACTTCTCCGAGAAGCTCGGACGCGAGGTGACCTCCGAGGAGATCGAGGCCCTGTCCGTATCGAAGGCGCTCGAGATCCCGAACATCGCGCTGTAAAACGATCTCATTCCAAAATCGCTTCATTGGGGTAGATGAGGGACCCCTCGGCGAATATGTTCTTGTAATTTTTTCGGGACGGGAACAGGGGGGAGGGGCAGATTTCCCCGGATCACAGAAGGGGCTGTCGCATTAACTTCAGAAATGGAGAAAATGCGACAGACCTTTTATAATTCAGTTCATTCCGTCCTTCTTTTTCTCCTTTATCTGAGGAGCGCATGAAATCAGAGATTTCATGCCAAAGAAGCAAAAAGAGGAACTCTTTTGGAAGTATTG
>CACZSA010000269.1 GCA_902783705.1 uncultured Ruminococcus sp. | reverse complement strand
GACGGCTCCATTGAAATCAACGAGGCCGACCTCGAAATCACGACGCACAAATCCTCCGGCGCAGGCGGTCAGCACATCAACAAGACCGAATCTGCGGTCCGCATCGTCCACATCCCGACGGGGATCGTCGTCGGGTGCCAGACCGAGCGCAGCCAGCTCCAGAACAAGGAGACGGCGATGAAGATGCTGAAATCCAAGCTCATGGAAATCAAGCACCGCGAAAAGCTCGACAAGATCGACGACATCAAGGGCGTCAAGACGAACATCGAATGGGGCGCGCAGATCCGCTCCTACGTCTTCATGCCCTACACCCTCGTGAAGGACGCCCGCACGGGGTACGAGGACGGCAACATCCAGGCGGTCATGGACGGTGAGATCGACGGCTTCATCAACGCGTACCTCAAGATGAACGCCGCGCAGGCTTAAGATGCGCCGGGAAATCGACCGGATCGCCGCGGGGACCCTGTTCGAGGGCATGACTTCCGTCCGCGCGGTCCTCTCCGCGATGGAATCGGGACTCTCGGACCGCCGGATCCTGCGTCTCTACGTCGCCGGGGAACGCCGGGAGAAGCGCGCGCGGGAGCTCGGATGGCTCGCGCACGAAGCGGAGGTCTTCGGATTTCCCATCGAATTTGTCCCCTCCGCCCGCCTCGACGAGATGACCACGGGCTCGACCCACGGCGGCGTCGCGGCGGAATGCTCGGAGCGGACGATCCCGTCCCTCGCGGAATACGCCCCCTCTCCGGACTGCTTCACCGTGATGCTCGAGGGGATCGAGGATCCGTACAATTTCGGCTACGCGCTCCGCTCCCTCTATGCCTGCGGTGCGGACGCGGTGATCCTCTCGCCCCGGAACTGGATGAGCGCGGCGGGCGTGGTCTGCCGTTCCTCCGCCGGCGCCTCGGAGCGTCTCCCGCTCTATCAGGCGGACGATCCGGCGGAATCGGCGCGGTTCTTCAAATCCCGCGGAGTTCGCGTGCTCGCGGCGGGGATCCGGGACTCGGTGTCCTCGTTCGACTGCGACATGCGCCGTCCGCTCTATCTCATCGTCGGCGGCGAGAAGCGCGGGATCTCCGCCTCCACCCTCGCCGAAGCGGACGCGGTCGTGCGGATCGACTACGGACGCACGTTCGGCGGTTCCCTCTCGGCGGCATCCGCGGCGTCGATGCTGGGGTACGAGGTCCTCCGGCAGAACCGCGGCGAGAAGGAATAAGTCAAGAAGATAAGATATGAAGTAAAGGAGGGATCTGCATGGACCAGAACGAAATGCTGAGCCAGATGCTGAAAACGCAGAAGAAGACGCTCTTTCACGCGCGGCTGAAAACCTTGCTCGCGCTCGTGTGCGTCGCCGTGCTCCTTGTCGGGACGTACCTGACCCTGCATTCGCTGCGTGCGATCCCGGGCGCGCTCTCGGACACGCTCGCCGAGACGAAGAGCACGATGATCGCGACGCGGGATGCCCTCGAACGCTCGAAGGACGTGGACATCGAAGCCCTGAACGACGCGCTCACCAAGCTCGGCACGGAGCTCGACCACGAGAACGGCGGCGGGATGGCGGGGGCGCTGGAGAACATCGCCCGCCTCGATCCGGAGGCCATCAACAACCTCCTCACCCGCATCGACGACGTGATGCTCGTCATGGACCGTCTGAGCGCGGTGCTCGAGCGGATCGGAAGCCTGTTCGGAGGCTGAACAGACAGAAAGCTGTCGGGAATCTCCCGGCGGCTTTTTTGTTTTTCAAAACTTTTTTCGTGTTTTCCGGATTTTTTTGCTTTTCCCCCTTGACAAATCGCATCTACTATGTTAGACTATAATCACTCTAATGCATTAGCAACACATATGAAAGGTGGTACAATCCATGGAAACTCCGAAAGTCTTTGAAAGCGAATACCGTTTCTGCCTCATCCTCTGGGAAAACGAGCCCATCCGCAGCGGGGCGCTCGTGAAGCTCTGCCGCGAACGGCTCGGCTGGATGCCGACGACGACCTACACCGTCATCAAGCGGCTGTCCGAGCGCGGCGTCCTCGTCAACGAGAAGTCCGTCGTGCGCTCGCTCGTCTCAAAGGAGGAGGTGCAGGCGGCGGAGCTCGACGAGCTGGTCGAAAAAACCTTCGAGGGTTCTCTCCCGGCCTTCATCGCTGCCTTCTCCAAGCGGAAGGACCTCACCGATTCCGACATCGACGAAGTGCAGGAGATGATCGACCGCTACCGGAAGGAGGCCAAAGGTGACTGACGTCTTCCTGCGCGTCTTCAACATGAGCGTCTCCGCGGCCATCCTCGCGCTCGCCGTAATCCTGGCGCGGTTCCTGCTCGCGAAGAAGGCCCCGCGGCGGCTGTTCCCGATCCTCTGGGGACTGGTCGGGATCCGGCTCGTGCTTCCCTTCACGGTGAAAAGCGTGATGAGCCTGCTCCCGTCCGCCGAGGTGCTCCCGCCGGAGGTCCTCACAAGCCCCGCGCCCGCCCTCTCGACCGGGATCATGGTCCTCGACACCTCCTCGGAGGCTGTCATGGCGCCGCTCGCACCCGCCGTGGGGGACAGCGCGAATCCGCTGCAGGTCTGGCCCTTCGCGGCGGCCTGCCTCTGGATCGCCGGGCTTGCCCTCATGCTCCTCTACGCCGTCGTCAGCACTGCTCGTCTCCGCCGTCAGATGCGGGAGGCGGTGCGGCTCGACGAAAATGTGTATCTCACGGACCGGACGTCGTCCCCGTTCGTGCTCGGGATCGCGAGACCGCGCATCTACGTGCCGTTCTCGCTCCGGGACCGGGATCTTCCCTACGTCCTCGCGCATGAAAGGGCGCACATCGCGCGGCATGACCACTGGATCAAGCCGGCGGCGTTCCTGCTCCTCTCGGTCTACTGGTTCAATCCGGTCCTCTGGATCGCCTATATCCTGCTCTGCCGGGACGTGGAGCTGGCCTGCGACGAGCGCGTCGTGAAGGACTATACGCCCGACGAGCGCGCCGATTATTCCGAAGCGCTCCTCGCGTGCAGCGTCACCCGTAGGCACATCGCCGCCTGTCCGGTCGCGTTCGGCGAGGTCGGCGTCAAGGCGCGCGTGCGGACCGTGCTGAACTACCGCCGTCCGGCCTTCTGGGCGAGCGTGGTGTCGGTCCTCGTGCTCGTCATCCTCGCGGTGTGCTTCCTCACCGATCCCGCGAGCGCGGCGATCAAGAATCCCGCGGTCGGCGACTATAAAGCGGGCGCGGAGGGCATCGTCGGATCGGTCGACACGGCGGCCTTCGAGGAGATCTCCCCGGATTTCGCCGTCGGTGCGGACAAATACGGCGTCGCCGTGTTCAAGAATCCCCGCCGGGCGTGGGAGACCTTCAAAAAGCTCTACGCCGACGATCTCGACGCGCTCTCCGAAATCCACGGTCTGAAACCGCTCTCGGCGAAGAACCGGGACATGTACCTCCTCCTCGCCGCGCAGACGGAAGGCAGCACTGCGGAAAAGACCGCCCGGTACACCTTCGTCTCAAAGTTCCTCGATATTTATGAGAACAGCTTCGACGATCACAGCGGGATCGAAAACCGGAGCGGCACAACGGAAAGCGACATCCTCATGCCGAACGAAGACATCCCGATCAAAGTCTGGACCATCGCGCTCGGAAAAGCGGCGGCCCGCGGCGTGAGCATCACAAAGGACAGCGCGCTCGTGCTTTATTACCAAGGCGAGACGCACTACACCTTCCCTGTCGGAACGGGAAAGCAGCCCGTGGTCGTGCTCGCGAGCGAAGCGGACGTCATCGGCTACACCCCGGATGGCTACGCGCTCCGCAGCACGCAGATCAACATGCCTTCCCTCGACAAGGACTATGTTATGCTCTCCGGCGTACAGGACCGCGTCCAGAACGATTGCACCAACCGCCTCGCAGAACTCATGCATCTCTACGGGTACAGGAATCTTTCCGCCCCGGGGATCGTCTCGATCGAAGAAGTCTCGCGGATCGATCCGGAACCGGGCATGATCGGCGTCGGATTCCTCGTCCGGTATCAATTCACCCTGCCGAAGCCGTATGACGAACACCCGCCGGAGGGATGTGAACCTGTCGGGGACGGGACTTTTGAAGCGCCGCCGCTCTACGGGATGACACTGTATGCCGTGATGGGAGAGGGATATGTCCTGACGCGGCGTTCAGCCGTCCCGTCCGATGAACTGCCGGGGGGATCCCCCGACGACGTATATCGGTCCCTTCTGACCCGCCTTTATGAGGAAGAGGGGGAGAAGATCCACGAGGAAGCGAAAATCTTCCAAGAGAAAAGGCTGATGGAACAGTATCCTGGGCTCGCCTGGGCACTCGACACCGATTTCGCGGACGGCTGCGAACCGGACACGCGCCGCCGCCTGATTCTCAGAAACCATCTGAACAATCGGGCCATGAGCATTTCAAACACTCAGGCTGACCGGTTCGGCAAGGTCGACTTCAGTGCGCATCGCGCAGAGGTGAGCGAGTTCACCCTCGTCGGCTTCCGGGATAAAGTGACGGTACGCGACGGTCCGGATTACCTCTGGTACGAAGTTGCACTCTACCGTCTGGATTACAGGCTGCCTCTGGACAATCCGGAGTTTGCCTTCGATATGCCCGTAATCAACTTGAAGGTCGACGGGGACGCAATGGTACCCGAGAACGGCCCTGTCTTCTTTGCCGTCATTTCCGGGATTGACGAATACGGAAACTATACCGCTCAGGTCGCTTTCCAGGAATATGAGAGCAATCCGCTCGGACGGCTGCATGATTTATCGTCCTCAAGAAACATGGTTTTCATGAACTCAAACATCGACTACGCCATCAGGGATCTCATCCGGGACTATCAAAAGGCAAATCCGTGACCGATCGGCGTTACAAAAGGGGCTGTCGCAAAACAGTTTAAAAGTTTTGATCGACCTTTTTCAAAAGGTCGCGGGTTCTTAGGGCAGCGCCCTAAGCCGACCT
>CACZSA010000268.1 GCA_902783705.1 uncultured Ruminococcus sp. | reverse complement strand
CTCCGACGGTTTGTGCTCCCAGCGTCCTGCACGCTGCGGCGGCGCGGAATGCGTCTCACGGCTGCGGAGGGAGGTCTGCATCCCCCGACCGGAAGTCCGGGCTCCTTTTTACTCTTTAGTGGGTTTTAACGTTCACCTTTATTTCGAACACCGCAGGGCATTTGACTATGCGGGCGGATCAGTCTTCGTCGTAGAAGATGTCGGCGAATTTGTCCTCGAAGATATCGGCGATGCGGTCGAATTCCTCGTCGTCCTCGATGGTGTCGAGGGTCTCCTCGCCGTTCTCGTCGGTGCTCCGCTTGAGGATGACGTATTCGTCGGAGGTCTCTTCGCCGTCCTCGTCGACCGGGATCAGCGCAAGGTAGCTCTCGCCGCCCTCCTCGATCTCCTCGAGAAGCGCGAATTCGAATTCATTGCCGTCCTCGTCGGTGAGGGTATATATTTCGGGATCGTACTCTTCGTCTTCTTCGATTTCGGATTTCTTATCCTCGAAGAGTCCGTCTTCTTTTGCCATGTCGGGTTCCCCTTTCTGATTCTTGGTACGTCTCTATTTTACCCGAAACGGGCGTTTTTGTCAAGGGGGATTCGCGGGAAGGTTGCGGGAAGTTCGGGAAAAGTTCGCAGTTTTTCCCGTTCATGAGAAAAAGGCGCATGCATTTCGCTCCGCACGCGCCTTTTTTGAACTTTTATTCTTCGATTCTCGCGATGATGACCTTGCCGGCGATCTCGCTGTCCGCCCAGGTATCGTACGGGCAGACGAACTGGTTCCCGACCGACATCGCGATGTGCACGCCGTTGAATCCGATGAAGCCGCTCATGCCCGCCGTTCCGATGAGCTGTCCGCGCTCCACTGTGTCGCCGACCGAGACCGCGATCGTGCCGAGGTTGTAGTACCAGGTCTTGAGGCCGTAGCCGTGCTCGATCACGACGATGTTGCCCGCGTAGTCGAGCGTTCCGACGTAGACGACCTGACCGCGGTTGCACGCCGCCACGGGAGCGTCCGCGTCCGTCGCGTAGTCCACGCCGTTGTTGCGGTAGACCGGCTCCGCCGAGTTGTTGAGGTAGACCTCGCGTCCGAAGCCCATCTTGAGGGTCCCTTCCACGCCTTCGAGGAAGTAGCCGGAGAAGTAGCGGGTGCCGGAGCCCTGCGCCGTGATCTCAGCCACCGCCGCCTCAAACTGCGTCAGCGCAGCCGAATTGCGGGTCGCCTGGACCACGCTGTCATACACATTGTAGGAGACCGGTGCGAAGCCGTAGTTGATGACCGTCAGCGGGAGATGAACCGTCGTCACGCCGTATTCGAGCGTCAGATCGTAGACGCCGTCCGCGGTGTCGACCGGGATCGGCAGCAGCGCGACCGCCGCGTTCTCGTTCTCCTGATAGAAGACCGGGGACGGGGAGGACGGGAGATTCGAGGAGAAGGTCACGTTCTCCGCCTTCGGCACGTTCATCGCCGTGATCGCGATGAAGCGGCCCGCCTGCACCTCGTTCATGCCGAGGTAGAATTCCGCCGGCGCGGTCACCGTGGAGCTGAAGTTGTAGGTGAGGTTTCCGTAGAAGGTGCGCACCGCGTCCTGATACCACTTCGCCGACACCTCGACGTAGACCGTCCGGGTGGAGGAGAGGGAGAATTCGGAGATGTTCTCGAGATACCCGTCGTACAGCACGCCGCCGCTCGTGTCGGAGATCTTCACGGAGCAGAAGTCCGGGTCCATGTCGAACGACAGGTCCAGGCCGCCTTCGATGTCGTAGGTCTCGATGTTCGGGTAGACCATCGCGGAGACGTCCGCCTCGACGTAGTCGCCCGTGTAGTTCTTATACAGCCAGGACGCCTCGTCCGGAGTCACGTCGACCGTGCGGGAGAGGGTGAGCGTCGGCATGGCGGCCTCGTGGTAGAGGCTCTCCGCGTATTCCGTCGTGATGAAGGCCTCGGCGTCGTCCTCGTTCATCTTATAGGGCGTGCCGTCCGGGGCGACGAAATAGCAGGTCGTCGGGTCGGAGGAGAAATAGTACTGATAGGTGACGTCCTTCACCGCCGCGGCGATCCGCACCTTGAAGAACTGCTCGCCCGTGAGGGAGTCCGGCAGGGCGGAGAGGGCCTGCGCGCGGTCCTTGACGGTGAGGAAGTATTCGATGAGGCGGTCGGCGGCGTCGCCCTCGCGTTCCTTGACGAGGGTATAGCTCTTGCCGTTGACGTCGTCGATCGAGATGCTGACGGCGTTTCGGAGGTCGACCGGAGCGTTCTGCGTCCGGTGATAGCTCGCATACGCGACGCCGGACGGGATGAGGCAGGCAACCGCGACGATCGCGGCGATAAATTTATTTTTCACGGCGTACCGTCCTTTCATGACGATAACGATCCGCACGGGAACCCGCGCAGACAATTATTGCATTTTATTACAAGATATTATACCATAATACAGGGTGAAAAATCAAGAGGTTTCGGGGAGGAATTGAGAATTCTGCGTTCAGAAACGTTCAGAAACAGAAAAGAAAAACTGACGGGCAGTGTGGGGGACAAAAAAGGCGCGTGTGTTTCCCCGCACACGCGCTTTTCCGTTGCGTCTTCGCCGCATGTTATTTTATGCCTCTCATTCTGGTTGCGCGCTTACGCTTGCGGATGATGGATCTTGCAGATCCATTATTTTTTTCGCCTGCGCGGCTGGCGGACAAGAGGACCCTCAGGCCGGGCCCTCTCTGGACTTTCCCGGCCCCAAAGGAGAGGGAGGAGCGCCTCCCCCTCCTTTGGATTCCTCCTCTACCCCCTCGGGGACAACCTCCTTTCTGATTCGGAAGCGTTGTTCAATTTCGGCAAAACTTTGTCATTTCAGGATTACAAGGGCCGTTCCAAGTCAGTCAAGCTGTATGTTTTGAAATACGCTCAACGCCGGGGATGCAGTTATTCCGTGTTAGACCTCTACTCAATGAAGGTGTAGCGGTTATGTGTTCGATCCAGATCTTACACTTGCGCACAGCACCTTCATCTTGACGAAGTCAAAAGGGCTGACACGTCCAGCTTTCCAAAATG
>CACZSA010000267.1 GCA_902783705.1 uncultured Ruminococcus sp. | reverse complement strand
GATGACACGACTGGATTTTCTCAACTCTCTCAAAAACTTCACAGAGGAGGTCATGAAAGATCTCCGCCTCCCGGTGCGAGAGCAGACGGACGGCGAAGAAATCCAATACCGACCGCCGACTGTCTATCGGATGCGGCTGCCGGACATGGCTTCGGAGACAAAGAAAGCCCCATACATCCTGCATCAGATTGTCACGGGGAACGACAGGCAGAAGCACGGACAGCGCGACGAATCCTCGATACTCGTCCGCTCCGTATTCTGCGTGTATCATCCTATGCCTTTCGACAATCCGGATGAGGAGGAGGGCATGCTCTCTCTCGTGGAGGTCACGGAGAGATGGCGGATCGCCGTGCTGAAAACGCGCGTCCTTGACAACCGCTATTCTCTCGACATCGACGTTGCCGATCTCGAAGCTCTGTACTACCCGGACAACATGGCACCGTACTACATCGGAGAGTTCGTTTCAAACTGGACGATGCCCGTCATTCCACAGGATTTCAAATACTGGATCAGCTGACATGAAAAAAGATTTCTGCGTTTATATCGGTCCCTCCATCCGAGGGGCCTTGCTCTTCGGGGCGGTGCTCCCCGGAAACCGGACGGCGGTTCTCAAAAATCTGGAGCCGACGCTCGAAAAATACCCCAACATCAAACCCCTGATTATCCCCGGCGACAGATTGCCGGAGGCACTCAGGGACGTAAAAAAACCGGGTACCGCGCTCCACACGCTCGCGTCGAAAGCGTTGAAGCCCGCCCCGGAGAAAGAGAGGAACCATGATTAAACACGGCGTTTATGTCAACGAACAGGCGACCTCCGTATCGACCCCGGTCGTGGCGGAGACGGGCGTCCCTTTCGTCATCGGCGCATCCTGCATTTCCAGAGCGGAGCATCCGGCAGAAGCGGGAATCCCGACGCTCGTCACAAGCTGGGATGAATTCTGCGACAAGCTCGGTTACTCCGAAGACTGGAAAACCTACAATCTCTGCGAATTCGCCTATTCGCATTTCAAGCTCTTCGGCTGTCAGCCCGTCATTTTCTGCAACCTCGTTTCTGCACAAACCCTGACGAACGTAGCGGCGGCGGACACGACACTCACCACGCACGCGGCGAAGCTCCCCATTGAAGCCGTCGCCTCTACCGTCGTTGTCAAAAAGGCGGGCGGCACGGGCAACGCCTACGTCGAAGGAGAGGACTACACCGTCACCTATACGGATGACGAAGCGGTCGTCGAGATTCTCGCGGCAAGCACCCATTACAGCGAGACCTCCGTCAACATCGCCTACAAGAAGACCGCGCCGGAGACTGTCACCGCATCCGTCGTAGCACAGGGCATGGAGGCAATCGAGCTCTGCATGCCGCTCGGGATCATTCCCGACCTCATCGCCGCGCCGGGCTTCTCCTCCGATGTGACCGTCGCCGCCGTCATGGCTGCCAAGGCCGCAGGGATCAACGGGATTTTCCACGCGAAAGCCGTTGTCGACCTCCCGACCGGGCAGAACGGCGCGCACACCTACGACGCTGCGAACGCGATCAAGACGCAGGGCAACTATACCGACGAGAACGAAATCGTCTGCTGGGGTCTGCTCGGCCTCGGGGATCATGTCTTCCACCAGTCGACGCAGCTTTGCGGGCGGATGGCCCTGACGGATTCCGGGAACGGTGCGCCGTATGAATCTCCCTCGAACAAGCCCTACAAGATGGATCGTCTTGTGGTTGAAAGCACAAGTCAGAGCGGTGAGTATGAGACGGTCAACCTGACCAAGGCACAGGCGGATATCCTCAACAACGCCGGGATCGTGACCGCGCTGAATTTCCTCGGGGCCGGGTGGGTCTGCTGGGGCAACTACACCGCGTGCTATCCCTCCAATACGGACGTCAAGGATTATTTCATCCCGGTCTCCCGCATGTTCGACTGGGTTGGGAATACCTGCATCCGCACGTTCTGGGGCAAGATCGACCTTCCGATGAATCGCCGCCTGATCGACAATGTACTCGATACGTGCAATATCTGGCTGGACGGCCTCGCGAGCGGAGGCAAGATCATCGGAGGCCGCGCCGTACTGAACGAAGAGGAGAATCCTGTTACCGACCTGATGGCGGGCATCATGAGAATCCATCTCTACATTACGCCGCCGTCTCCCGCGCAGGAGATCGACTTCACGCTCGAATACGACGTTGCCTACGTCGAAGCACTTTTCGCCTAAGGAGGAATGACGCATCATGAAATACGATCAGTCGATCATCAACTATGCGATGTACATCAACTCGCTGGAATACGGCGGCACGGTTGACGTCACCCTCCCGGTCATCAAGTACAAGACCGTATCGATGACGGGCGCGGGCATTGCCGGAGAGATGGAAGAGCCTGTCATGGGGCACATCGATCCGATGACGTGTCAGATCAAATTCCGCAACCTCACCAGAGAGGGCGCGATCATCATGGCTCCCGGTCAGCATCAGATCGAATTCCGCGGGGCGAGAGAGGACTTTGACACGGAAAGCGGGGCGAAGATTTACGTCCCGATGAAATACGTCATGGTCGTAGAGGCCCTCGAGCACAACGTCGGTACCCTCGCGCCGCAGTCCGGTTCCGATGGAACGGGCACCTTCGCCGTCCATAAGTTCATGGCATTCGAGGCGGGCCGCAAATTCATCGACATCGATCCCGCGAACTACAAGCACGAGATCGACGGCGTGGATTATCTCGCTGCCGCGCGTTACGCGATGGGAAAATAATCCGCGCGTCGGGTTTGAACGGCGGGAGAGGAGGAAACTCCCCTCCCCACGTTTGAGCCGGACATATCCGGACGATGGACAATCAAAGAAAAGGAGCGCACAAAATGGAAAAAGAGATGAAGAAGTATGAGTTCGACGAGCCGATCGTCGTAGACGCAGAAGAAGCAAAGCGCGAAGCGGACTACGGTGCGGAAGTCTACGTTCACGAATTCAAGAAGCCGTTCGAGTGGGAGGGGAAGACATACGCCTCCCTGACGTTCAACTTCGGCAAGCTGACCGGGGCGGATTCCCTGAAAATCGAAGGGGAACTCAAAGCGATGGGATGGATCACCGTCGTACCCGCACTCGACCCGCAGTATAAAATCCGCGTTGCGGCGCGCGCGTGCACGGAGCGGCTCGGAACGGATGCTTTCGAGGCGATGCCTCTCGGAGACTTCAACCGGATCATGGGCCGGGTTCAGGGTTTTTTCATGGCCTCGGAGTGATCGTTGGAGACGGCGGCGAATGGCTCCGGAGGCAGCTATACTATCTTGCCCGTGAAGGAGCCGCGCCGCTGGGATGGTGGATGCATCGTCCGCTCAGTGAGATCGTCGAATGGATCGAAACCCGGAACGGAATCGCGAAGCGCGAAGAAGAGGAGCGCAGGGCGATCCGGGAACGCATGGAGAGAGGCAGAGGAAGGAGAAGGTGAATCATGGCTACGTCGCAGAGAAAGGTCTATGAGACCTCCTTCCGGCTGTCCGCTTCGATGTCGAAGGACTATCAGGAAACATTCGAGATGGCACGCCGTCTCGCTGGATCGCTCGGGGATAGTTTTGTCGACGCGAATCGGGAGGCGGAGAGGGCCGCGCAAGTCCAGACCAACGCCTTTGAAATGGCGGCGGCAGCGGCGGCACAGGCGGGCCTCACCCAAATCCTCGGAGAGCTGAAAGACGCCTATATCAGCGTCACGGAGGCGTCGATGGAATTCGGCTATCAGATGTCAGCGGTCGAGGCGATCTCACAGGCGAACGGATCGGAAATGCAGAAGCTGACAGCGGAAGCGCGGGAGCTCGGAGAGACGACTGTCTTCACGGCGACAGAGAGCGCGGAGGCGATGACCTTCATGGCACAAGCCGGATGGAACACACAGGAAATGCTTGCCGGCATGAGCGGGGTCATCTCCCTCGCGGCGGCGTCCGGGACAGGGCTTGCAGAATCATCCTCCATCGTCGCGGACACGCTCGCCGGATTCGGCATGCAGGCAGACGAAACCGGACGTCTTGTGGACGTCATGGCACAGGCGGCGGCGAACTCGAACACGAACGTCTCACTGATGGGCCAGACGTTCCAGAACTCTGCTTCAATCGCAGGAGCGCTTGGGTTCAGCATCGAAGATGTAGCTGTAATACTTGGCATAATGGCTGGAGCGGGTATAAAGGGAGCGAAAGCGGGTACCGCCCTCAGGCAGACACTGACAGGACTCTCCAAAGATGTAACTCTCACAGCGAAAGCATTTGGGGAAATACAGTTATCAATGTTCGACGAAAACGGAAACGCAAATGATCTCATGAGCACAGTTAGAAAACTGCGTGAGTATTTCAGTCAAATGACTGAGCAAGAAAAGATCGCAAACGCAAGAACATTGGCGGGAGATAGAACGTACAATGGGCTTCTTGCAATTGTAAATGCGTCTGATGAGAAGTTTGAAAACCTATATCTTGACATCAACAACGCGACCGGGGCCGCGGAGAGAATGGCAAAGGTGCGGCTGGACAATTTGCAGGGTGATGTGACACTCCTCAAATCGGCATGGGAAAGTCTGAACATCACGATCGGGAACGAGTTCAACGACAACAACCGGGGACTTGTACAGTTCGCAACGCGCGCGACAACGGCGATAAACGGATTGCTTGAAAAGAATCCTGACCTCATTAACTTCGGCGCGACGCTTCTTGGAATGGGCGGCGCAGCGGTCGGAGTGCTGACCGTTGTAACGGCGGTTACGGCGGCAACAAAAGCTCTTTCACTTCTCGGTCTCACGCTTTCCGGCCCAGTCGGAATCGCGATGGCAGCCGCCGCCGCTGTTGTAGCGGTCGGGGCCTTGGTTGTTGAGCTTGCTTCCTATACCACGGAGGCGGAAGAGCTTATTGAGAAGCATCGGGAACTTGTCGACACCTACAACGAGACAATCTCTTCTATGTACGAGGAGTACAGCGGAGCCGAAAGCCTTATCGCGCAGCTCGAGCTCCTCGCACAGAAGGAAGAGAGAACCGAAGCCGAAAAGGCACATCTCTACGTTGTTACACAAAAACTCGCGGAGATCATGCCGGAGCTCGGCGTAGAGTACGACCGATACACGGACAAGCTCAACATCGCGGCAGACGCCGTTCGAGACCTCGCCAAAGCGGAATATATCCGCCGCGCAATGGCAGAACAGTTTGACCAGATGGGAGAACTCGGCATGCTCGCGGCAGAACAGGAAGAGCAGGTCGTGTCTTTACGAGGTGAGATCGGTATGGACGACGCTTCGATAGAGAAGATCAACAAAGAGCTCGAAGAGCTTCGGGCAAACCGCAGTATATGGGAGTATCTCAATCCTTTCTCTGCGAGCAGCCGGAGGGAGAACGAGCTTGTTCATGAGCGTTCGCTCCTCTCAACAGGTATCGGACAGAAGGAAAATCAACTCTCCATCCTCGAAAAAGACCTCGAAAATACATATTCGGAACTGGACGCGCTCGAGAGCAAGTATAACGACTATCAAACTCGTTATGATATGCTGACGAGAGGGTACAGAGAGCCGGAGAACGCCGAGGCCGATCTCGTGTACAGTACGCCCGAAGCCCAGACTGTGACCGTAGATGTGAACAACGTCTACAACGTCACGAGCGAAGAGGTTGCCCGAACGATCGAAGAGGCAAACGACGAGATTGTAGACGTGCTGAGAGGAGTATGGGACTGATGAAAACATACAACACTATCCACGGCGACACGTGGGACAGCATCGCCTATCGTCAGATGGGAAGCTGTCTTTATACCGATCTCCTGATTTCAGCAAACGCCCGGCACTCTTCCGTCATGGTTTTTGAAGCGGGTATCATGCTGACAATCCCGGATGCTCCAGAAAAACGCGAGGACGATCTTCCGCCGTGGAAACGGAAGGGGAAGAGCGCATGAAAGCCAGACGGACAAAGGTGCGCGTGACATTCGCCGGGACAGAGATCACCGAAGACATCACGCCGTACCTCAGAAGCCTCACCTACGTCGACAACGAAGAAGACACCGCCGACGACCTGACGATTTCTCTGATCGATAAGCCGAGCAGGAACGGGGTCAAGACGACAGGCGGCGTATGGCTCCGCGAATGGGCGGGGGAAGCAATGCGGATGTCCGCTCAGAATCGACGGATCGCCGCGTCCATCGTCATGGAAGGATGGGACGGAGAGGGAGAGGGCAGAGTACTCGACTGCGGAGACTTTGAGCTTGATGACGTGAGCTTCTCCGGGTTCCCCGTGACGCTCTCACTCAAAGCGACGTCGCTGCCCTACGCGTCCGCAATCCGGCAGACGGTCAAGTCCCGTGCCTGGGAGGACTACACGCTTTCGGGCATCGCCGGAGAGGTCGCGGCAAAGGCGGGGATGACTGTGATGTATGAAGCCTCCGACGATCCGCATTTCGAGCGGGAGGAACAGTACAAAGAAAGCGACATCAAATTTCTCGCGCGGCTATGTCACGATCACGGTATTTCGCTGAAAGCGACGGACAAGATGCTCGTCCTCTTCTCGCAAGCGGACTATGAGGCGGCGGATTCCATCGCGGAGATCACCTTCGGTGACCGCGGGATCGAATCCTTTTCACTATCAACGGAGGAAAAGGGGACGCAGTATCAAGCGTGTTCAGTCAGCTATACCGATCCTGAAACCGGGGAGGCGATCACCGCGCGGGTGGAAGATCCGGACGGGAAGACGGAGCAGGAATTGAAGCTGACCGAGAGGGTGGACAACATCGGGGACGCGCTCCGGCTCGCTGCCGCAAAGATGCGGTACTACAACAAGTTCGCGAAGACGGCCTCGTTCACGCTCGCCGGAAATCCTGCTCTTCTCGCCGGGATGAATGTGACCTTGAAGGAGTTCGGGGAATTCTCCGGGAAGTACGCAATCTCGCGGGCTGTTCATAGCGTGGGAGACGGCTATACCACACAGATTACCCTGCGCAATATCATCACGAGGTATTGAGATGAAGAACACAGAAGAGAAAATCCCGCCGACTGTACAGAGGACGATACAGATCGCACGGGTTCACGCGGTGGAAATCCGGGACGGACAGCTTCGTGCGCGGGTAAAATTCCCGGACACGGAAATCATCTCCGATTGGCTGATCGTGCTCGGACACCCCGCTGCATGGAGGCCGGAGATCGACGACACGGTTCTCTGTCTCTTCCCGCCCATCCGAAACAGCGGCGGCTTTATTGCCGGAAGGATCGAGGTCGGGAGGGATGACGCATGACGGTCGGATGCCTCGGAGACATTGAATTCTCCGTGTCGGACAGCCTTGTAAAGACACTCTCCAATTTCGCGTGGAAAGCCTCCGCGAGGTACGGAACGCATGACCGACACGGGATGCGATCCCTTCCGGAGTACATCGGGAAGGACACGGACACGATCACCTTTGACGTGGAGCTCGCTGAGGCATTCGGTGTTCCGAACGTCCAGAAGGAGATCAACCGGATCATGAAGTATCTCACGGACGGGGAAGTCCTTCCGCTCGTCATCGGAAATAAAAGCTACGGGGTTTACCGCTGGGTGCTCACCGACGTCACGGTTAAGGATCGGACATTCGACGGCTCCGGGCGGATGATCGGTGCGCTGGTCTCCCTGTCGCTTCTCGAATACCCGCGGAGGTGAGGATATGGCTCAGAGAGTTTCCATGATAAACCTCAAAAAGATCACGCTCGGAGAAAACGATCTCGTCCGAAGCGTGATGCAGAACGTCCGCTGCATCCTGAGGACACCGAAATTCACGGTTCCGCTTTACCGTGAGTTCGGCGTCGATACCTCCTTTATCGACACGCCGATCACGGTGGTCTCCCCGATCATCTACGCGGAAATCCGCGAGGCCATCGAGACATTCGAGCCGCGATGCGAGGTTGTGGACATCACGTTTGAGATCGATCCCCAAAATCCCGGAAGACTATTCCCGGCTGTGGAGGTGGAAATCAATGGCTGACTTTTACCAGTTCGTCGACGCGGACACGACCGCGCTGATCGAAGACAAAATATCCGAATATGAAAAGCTGATCGGTCGGACCGTCAACGCGGCGGACCCTGACCGACTGTTTTTGTTATGGGCAATCAACGCCCTGCTGATCGAGCGTCAGCTGCTGAACTATACCGGAAATCAGAATATCCCATCCCGTGCGGAAGGGGCGAACCTCGACGCGCTTGCAGAACTGTTCTATGAGAAGACACGCCCGAAGGAACAGGCGGCGGAGTGCACCGTCCGATTCACGATCACGGCGGCGCAGCTGATCCGCATTCTTATCCCGGCGGGAACGCGGGTGACAGACACGGCCCAGACGCTCTACTGGGAGACGAAAGCTGACGCCTATATCGAGCCGGGCGATCTTTCGGTGGACGCAGATGTGATATGTCAGACGACGGGAACGGTGGGTAACCATTGGCCCGCGGGAAGTATCAACACCATCGTCGATCTCTATGACTACGTAGACGGATGCGCGAACATCACAGAGTCCGACCTCGGCGCAGACGAAGCGACGGACGAAGAGTTCTACGAGCTGATGCGGCAGAGCATGGAGGCGTATTCCACAGCTGGATCACGAGGCTCGTATATCTATCACGCTATGAGCGTCTCGACAGAGCTTGCGGACGTCATCGCCGTCAATCCGAAGAAGGACGAAGAAGGAAACCAAATCGACGGCGCGGGCCTCGTGGAAATCTACGCCCTTGGATCGGACGGGGATCCCGCTTCCGAGGAGATGAAGGACGCGATCTATGCGGCATGCTCCCCGGATGACGTCCGCCCGCTCACGGATCACGTCACGGTCAAGGATCCTGTGCCGATCCACTATTCGATTGATTTCACATTCTATATTCCTCGCACATCTCCTCAGGGCGGCGCGGCGATCACGGAGGCAGTCAAAGCGGCGGTCGAGGACTACAAGACATGGCAGAGCGGACGGCTGGGCCGTGACATCAACCCGTCTCAGCTGATCGGACGGATCATGGAGTGCGGCGTCAAGCGTGTTGTGGTTCGCGCTCCCGTCTATACGACGCTTTCGGACGGGACTTTCGAGAACGTCGAGGAGTACAGAAAACCGGAATACGCCGTATGTGACAGCGTGACGACTGTGAACGGCGGGGCGGAGGAGTGGTAATGAAGCTGACGAAAGAAGCCATGCTTTCCATCCTCCCCATCGTGCTCGCAGAAGACCCGGAGATGTACGCGCTGGCATCCGTCATCGCGGGTTCTATCGCGGACAGACTGCCGGAGATCGACACAGCGCGCATTTATCCTCGGATCGACGAGCTGCCCGAAGATCTTCTCGACATTCTCGCCTACGATTTTAAGGCCGATTGGTGGGAATACGACGCGACACTCGCGGAAAAACGAGCGTCCTTCAAGAAGATATTCTACATCCACCGCCACAAAGGGACAAAGGCTTCGGTGGAGACGGCGGTCGGCGCGATCTTTCCGGGATCGAGTGTCGAAGAGTGGTTTGAGTATGCCGGAGAGCCGTATCACTTCCGGATGGAGGTACCGATCCGGGCAGCTCAGGCCGTAAGCGACGATCAGAGCTACAAGAGCCGCGTCTTTTATCTCGTGGACTATTTCAAGAATCTGCGTTCCGTGCTCGAGACGATCCTCTTCTCCTTCGTAACGCCGATGGAGGGGACGCTCCCGGTGGACAGCGTCACATCGGGGAACATGACGATCACGGAGCTCGACGAAATCCTTCCGGATTTCTCCGTGAATATTCTGCTGTGGTTCTGCACCAATTCCATGAGCTGGACGCAGACGCCGACGGACAACGACCGGACGCCTTTTGCCCTCGTCGTGCACGAGCATCCTGAGACCAAAGAGCTCGAAGTCCTCGGGTATCTCGATATGCTCGGGTATTCTCCGATCAGCGCATACGGGGACGAAGAGACCGGGGAGATCATCATCCAATGCGCGGGCCTTACCGTTCAGACGGACGAGGGGGCCCGCGAAATCATTATCATCGGAGGTTAATCGATGGATTACGGTTACTCTATTACGGACGCCGGACGGTATCTCATTGCCCGGCTCCTCGCGGGAGACAAGCTCGTGCTCACCCGCGTCATGGTCGGATCGGGCCGCATTCCGGACGACGTGCGCATGGCGGGCGTGAAAAAGCTCTATGCTCCTGTCGCGCAGGCAACGACGGGAAATGTGTATGCGGACGGCGGCGTCGCGAAGATGACGGTCGAATACCGCTCCGATCTCAACGGCGGACTGGAAAAGGGCTTCTGGCTCCGGGAGTTCGGCATCTTCGCGGATGATCCTTCGGAAGGGGAAATCCTGCTGCTCTATGCCACTCTCGGTGATTTTCCGCAGTACGTAGCGCCGTATAAGAAAGGCGGCGGGATCGACGTGCGGCGGTTCCCGATCTCCATTGCTATCGGAGAGGATCGGGCCATCCTCGCAGATTTCAATGCGTCTCTTTTCATGACGGCGGAGGACGTGAAGAACCTTTACGAGACGGAAATCTCCGTTGACATCGAGCGTCAGATCCGGGAGGGGATCGAAGCCCACGACACGAGCCCGGACGCGCACAGCGGATTTCTGAAATCGCTGAACATCGGCGTCCTGCCGCGGCTTGCTCTTGCGGAGCTTGCCGAGGAGATGGATTCCCTCGTTGGATCGGTGGGGTACCGCTACGAGAAGATCGTCACCTTCGACACGGTGGAGGGGATCACGATGACCGGGAACTGGAACACCTCGCTTGCGCGGGTTGAATTCTGAAAGGAGCAGGGAACATGAAATATCTATTCCACACGCTTGACCGCTTCCGGGTAAACAACGTACTCATGGTAATGCGGGT
This sequence comes from uncultured Ruminococcus sp., assembly GCA_902783705.1. Lineage (GTDB taxonomy): Bacteria > Bacillota > Clostridia > Oscillospirales > CAG-272 > UMGS1696. The sequence continues at coordinate 6,355 of CACZSA010000267.1, read as the reverse complement.
CAAGACGGACGGCGAAACGCTCTTTGTGACACTTCGGATGCCGAACGACGAGGTGCTCCCGCAGCTGAGCATCTCCCTCGGTTATGACGGCGTGACAAAGCCGATGACGAAGACGAACGCCTATGAGATGTCCGTGACTTTCGCCTACAAGGATTCGGTCAAGACGATCTCTTTCAGCGGCGTGACGGTCTACTATCTCGAAGTACCGGTGACGTCCGTGACGTGGAGAGGGGGCATTGACGATCCTGACCCGGAGCTCGTCGTCGCGAATGACGGCGCACATCTGAACGCCTCCAACTGGGTACGCGTGATTTCGGAGTGGACGCCTCCGGGAACGGTTCTGCGCATGCTCGAAGTCCGGACGCACGACATCGACCCTGGCGAGACCGAATGGACGCACCGCCTGTACAGCTACAACAACAGCTTCATGCCGCACCCGTACAATTTCTATGTCGGTGCGGACATGGACGAGGGGAGCGAATTCTGGTTCCGGTTCCTTTACGCGGCGTTCCGTGAGGGGGACGAGGACGACCATGACGGATATTACGGTCTCATCGAGATCGATTCTGAGCACGGCTTTGTCAGCGGGACAAACAAGCCGCTCTGCCCGAGAGACGTCACCGTCGCCGCTGTATCCTCCGGAAAAAAGGCACAGCTGAACTGGGCGTTTCCGCCTGACACGAAGGTGACAACGACCGCCGCTGAGCTTCAGCGATCCGTCAACGGCGGCGAATATCAGGCGGTCACTTCCGGAAACGTCACGTCCTATGTGGACACTCTCCCCGCGGGCGCAACTCTCGACAACATGGATTATCGCGTTCGGGCGGTGAACAGCAACGGCAGCTCTCCTTGGGTTCCGGCGATCATCACCGTTGCCGTTCCGGGCGTTCCGGCCTCCATCTCCATCCCTGCGACGATCAATGGCGGGACAAGCATCACCGTATCATGGACTGCTCCGACTGTCAATCCGGATGCCGTTGAAGGCTACAAGGTAGAGCGTTCGACGGACGGCGGCAGCACATGGTCGGCAATCTATCAGGGCGCGGCAACAAGCACGAAGAACACTGTTGCGTTCGGTACGGATACGGTGATGTACCGCGTCAAGGCTTATAACTCCGAAGGGACGGAATCCGGCTATAAGACTTCCTCGCAGGTCAACGTGGTCAACAACAACCCGCCGACGAAACCGTCCTCGATCACCGTTCCGGCCTCGCTGCTCACGGGTGTCGCCGCTGTCATTTCATGGGGGACTTCCTCCGATCCGGATGGGGACAGCGTGGTCTACTCGCTCGAGAGGTCGGCGAACAACAAGACGGATTATGCGGAGATCTATCGCGGAACCGATCTTCGATATACCGACACCGTGGGAAGCTGGACGGAGGTGACATACCGTGTCCGGGCGATCGATCCCAAGGGTGCGGCGTCTGACTATCAGACAGGGCCGACGCGCTCCGTCTCCTCGAACGCGGCTCCCACGATCACCTGCGCATACGAGGACGGAACCGATCTCGGCGTGAAGAGCGAGGTCTTTTCCATCGGCTACTCCGTAAACGATACGAATGCCGGGGACACGCTGACGGTCAAGGAGTACGTCGACGGCGTGCAGAAGAAATCCTTCACGGCGACGCGCGGGACGAATTACACGTTCAACTTCCGCTCCGGTTCCGCGGCATCGACGGACTACTGGAAGACGATTCTCAACGGATCGCACACCGTCACGATTGAGGTATCGGACGGAAAGGCCAAGACCACCCGCTCGGTCAAATTCCTCAAATCGGTCTCCGGCGCGTACATCACCTTGAATGATCCGGTCGTCACGACGAAGAACATCGCGAAGGTCGGTCTGTCCATCTGCGGTTCCATCCCGGCGGGCGGCATCACCGTCGAGGTCACGGCAAACGCGGACACGGAATCTCCGACGTGGGAGGCTTGCGTCGTCAAATCCACGGATTCCGGGTACACGGTCGAGGGAAGACGGAAGAGCGCGGGAGCGAACGTCAATCTCGAACTGGACGGCGGAAACTACCTCTTCCTGCACACTGTCTCCGCGACGGGCAAGGCGTTCAATTACCGGATTCAAGCGGATGCGGTCGACGGCGTCGGCGGATACATCTCTTCGGTGCAGACGCTGATCGCGGTTTCGGATGATGGATCGAAGTAATCGAAAGGAGCGGCTATGTATTTCAAAAGGCTGAAATTCGGCATCGGCGGAAACTCCTACCCCATGGAATGCGTGCTGACTGGATCGGAGGATCCGGTCAGCACCGTCGAAGGGAACGTCGGGCAGCTATACTACAATACCGAGACGGGCGAGTACTGGCGGTGCGCGTCTGACGAGGGCGGGGACTATCAATGGGAGCCGTTCGGCGGCGTCGCATTTGACGAGGTTGTCGCCGATCCTGAGACGGGGTATCTCCATTTTCTCAAAGACGGCGAGGATGTCGTTGATCCCTGCTACATCGGGAACATGGGCGGAGGCGGCGGAGGAGGAAGCGGAAACAACGCGGTTGTCACCGTCACCAACATGACCGGATGGCTCTCGAAAACGATCAACCTCGGCGCGGACTGCGTGCTGACGTTCGAGTGGTCGTCCATCGAGGGAGAAACGGAGACGGGCGACGGTACGCTCACGGTGAAGGTGAACGGGAACACGCGCCGGACGACGGACATTTCCCAGGGCGTCGTGACGGTCAACGTAAAGGACTATCTCACGGCGGGTACGAACAAGATCAAGCTCTCGGTTGCGGACGTCTACGACAACACGAAGTCGCTGAACTTCACGATCCGGGCGGCGGAGCTGAAGATGACGAGTCAGTTTGACTACAAGCAGTATTTCGCCGCGGGTCAGACGGTGCCTTTCACCTACACTCCTTACGGGTCGGTCGAGAAGACGGTCATCTTCTCGGTCGACGGGGCGGAGGCTGGACGGCAGACGGTGACGACATCCGGACGTCAGCAGACCTTTACTCTCCCGGCGATGACGCACGGTGCACACCGGGTCACGGCTTACTACACGGCGCAGATCGAAGGGGAGACTGTCGAATCCAACCGCCTTGACTACGATCTCATCGTTGTGGACAGCACATCCGCCGTGCCGATCATCGCATCGGACTTCCGGGAGACTTCCGCGCGGCAGTTTGAAACACTCTCCGTACCGTACAGGGTGTACACGCCGGGCAGTCTGACTTCCGCCGTGGAGCTTTACCGGGGAGAGACGAAGGTTTCTTCGGTCACGGTCGACCGAGGAGATCAGGTATGGAACCGGCGCGAGAACGAGGCCGGGGAACACGCCTATTCGATCAAGAGCGGGACGGCGGCGCGCACGTTCACGGTCACCTTTGAGAAATCGGACATCGACGTTGAGGCGGAGGAAGACGCACTTGCGCTTTATCTCACTTCGGCGGGACGCTCGAATGCCGAGGAACATCCGGAGGTCTGGCAGGACGCGGAGAGGGACATCTCCTGTGTGCTCACGGGCTTCAACTTCGTCTCGGACGGATGGATGCAGGACGGGGACGGCGTGACGGTTCTCAGAGTCAACGGCGGCGCGCGGGTTGAGATTCCATATCAGCCTTTCGCACAGGACTTTCGCTCGACAGGCAAAACCATCGAGCTCGAATTTGCATCGCGGAACATTCTCAACTACGACGCGGTGCTGATCTCCTGCATGAGCGGAGGGCGCGGATTTGAACTGACGGCGCAGCGGGCCATGCTGAAATCAGAGCAGTCCGAAATCGACTCGCAGTACAAAGAGGACGAGCACATCCGGATCGCGTTCGTCGCTGAGAAGAGAGCGGAAAACCGCCTCCTCATGATCTACATCAACGGCATCCTTTCCGGCGTGGTGCAGTACCCAGAGGACGACGACTTCTCCCAGCAGACGCCCGTGAACATTACCATCGGATCGAACGACTGCACGACGGACATCTACTGCATCCGGGTCTATGACAACGGCTTGACGCGCTATCAGGTTCTTGGCAACTGGATCGCGGACACGCAGGACATCGAGACGCTTCTCCGCCGATACGAGCACAACGCGGTCTATGACGAATACGGATCGGTCGTCATCGCGAATCTCCCGGACGATCTCCCGTATCTCGTCATCAGCGGGCCGGAGCTCCCACAGTCGAAGGGGGACAAGAAGACGGTCGCCGGGTATTTTGTCGATCCGGTATACGCCTCGCGGTCGTTCTCCTTTACGGATGCACAGATCGACGTACAGGGCACATCCTCGCAATACTATCCGAGGAAGAATTACAAGGTCAAATTCAAAGGCGGTTTCGTGATGACGCAGGGCGGGGCGAAGGTTTCGACGTACAAGCTCAGAGACGGCGCGATCCCGGTTGACACCTTCTGCTTCAAGGCGGACGTCGCCTCCTCCGAAGGGGCGAACAACGTGGAACTGGCCCGGCTCTACGATGCGGCTTGTCCCTATCGGACCCCGGCGCAGAAGAGCACCGATGGCGTTCGGCAGGGGATCGACGGATTCCCCATCGTGATCTTCTGGGACAACGGCGAGGCGGTCTCCTTCATCGGGAAGTACAACTTCAACAACGACAAGGGGACAGCGGAAGTCTTCGGCTTCACGGACGGGGACGAATCGTGGGAGATCAAGAACAACACATCCGAACGCGTGATCTGGAAGAACGCAGACTACACGGGCTCCGGGTGGCTCAATGATTTCGAGGCGCGTTTCCCTGACCTCGAACCGCCTTATGCTGATCCGGCGCAGCTCGCGGAGTTTGCCGCATGGGTCAAATCGACCGATCGGGACGCTGCAACGGATGCCGCGCTCCCGGATCCCGTCACTTACGGCGAGACGACGTACACGCACGACACGGCGGACTACCGTCTCGCGAAGTTCAAGGCCGAGGCCGGGCGGTATATGGAGATCGATTCCGCGCTGTTCTACTATCTCTTCACGGAAATCTTCCTGATGGTGGACAGCCGGGCAAAGAACGCATTCCCGAGCTTCATCGGGCAGGAGGTGATATAAGCTCATGAAAAAGAAAATCGTATGGCTCCCGTATGACTTCGACACGGCAATCGGCATCAACAACGAAGGCGCGCTCGTATTCGATTACTCGCTCGAAGATACGGATCATCTCGCGGGCGGCGCGGACGTCTACAACGGGCAGGATTCCGTTCTCTGGAACAATCTGCGCGACGCGTTCCCGGACGAGCTCATGGAGATGTACCGCTCCCTCCGCTCCTCCGGAAAGCTCTCTTACGCCGCCGTCGAAAAGATGTTCGAGGAGCATCAAGGGAAATGGCCCGAGGCGATCTTCAACGAGGACGCCTTTTTCAAGTACATCGCGCCGCTCGTGGACGACGGGACAGCCTCTTATCTCGCGATGGCGCAGGGGTCGAAAGCGGAGCAGCGGAAATGGTGGCTCTATAATCGGTTCCGCTACATCGATTCCAAGTACAACGCGGGGGACGCGCTGACCGACGTGATCCAGATTCGCGGCTATGCGAAGTCCGACGTCACGGTCACGCCCTACGCGGACATCTATCCCGCCGTGAAGTACGGCTCCTATCTCGTGCGGACGCGGGGAAAACGGAACCAGCCGTTCACGCTGGCCTGTCCGCTCGACAAGGTGAACGACACGGAAATCTATATCTACTCTGCCTCGCAGATCGCTTCCGTGGGCGATCTCTCCGGCTTCAAGGTCGGCTTTGCGGATTTCTCCATGGCGACGCGGCTCCAGTCGATCAAGGTCGGCGACGGCGCGGAGGGATACGAGAACCCGAACCTCACCGAGCTGACGGTCGGGAACAACGCCCTGCTTGGGACGGTCGACGCGCGGAAGTGCACGGCCCTCGGCGGGGTGGTCGATCTTTCCGGGGCTGTCAACATTGAGCACGCGCTCTTCGACGGGACAGCGGTCACCTCGGTTTCGCTGCCCGTCGGCGGCATCCTCAAAACTCTGCATCTCCCGGATACCGTGACAAATCTGACCGTGCGGAATCAGGCGGAGATCACGGACTTCACGATGGCGGGCTTCGCGAACGTGACGACGCTCCGTGTAGAGAACAGTCCGGCGATCCCGGTCGGGGAAATCCTCGCGTCGATGGCACCGAATTCCCGCGTGCGGATCATCAGGTTTGAGATGACGGTCACAGACACGGAGGAGGTCGACGAATTCTTCGATTTCCTTGACACGATGCGCGGTCTGGACGAGGCGGGCAACAACCTCGACCGGGCGGTCGTCGGCGGCGTCATCCACGGCCTCGGCACCGTATCCGCCGCATGGCTCGCGGAGGCAAAGTCCCGGTACCCGGAGATCACCATCGAATACGAGCACATCTCGGCGCAGCTGAAATACTACGATTACAACGGCTCGAACCTTCT